>CAXBIJ010000106.1:0-10959 GCA_963975675.1 uncultured Maribacter sp.
CCATTAAAGAAACTCCCCATTTCTGGTTGAATAGCATATGCAAACCTTTTTCTACTATCAGATTTATATTCTAAGGAAATGCTATTGTAATAATATCCTAATTCACCTGGTAAGGGTATTGCTCCATCAATATTGGTCGGGTCAAACTCATCAAAAAGATAGGTGTAAGAATTATTATATTTCACATTAATTTCTGATAGATCTGTGAATTTAGATTCCCAAGAACTCATTAATTCACGGTCAGTATTTTGGAAGTCATTATCTGGGCTCCAGGTAATGATTGGGAAAAATTTAAAACTATGGGTTTGCAAGGCACTATCCTCTGGCCAAAAAATGCGCTCGAACATGGTAGCCGTTTTAATAATATCTGTTCTACGAATAAAGCCAAGATCTGATCTAAAATCGTCTCCAATGTAAGCTATGTCTTCAAAAAAGTTCCAATTTCTAGAATTATATTGAAGAAAGGCACCAGATGAATAGTCTTTGTTACCTGAATTGTGAGCAAAAGATTTATGAATATAGAATTTACCGTTCCAAACATTATTGTCTGAAATAAGGTTATAGTCGATACCTGCAACCCTATTATAACGGTCATCTGGGTCTTGAAATTCATAATCCTTAAAAGATTCCCTATTAATAAAGAACATTCCAATATTAGAACGGCCAAATACAGTTTGCTGTAAAGCAAGCATAGTATTGTTGTTTGAAGCAATGTTTAAATCAAGGTCTTCTGCCGTTTGCAGGTTCAAGAATCCTAATCTAAGCGACTTGTTCACTTTGCCACTTAAACGAACTCCTCCTATAATTTTGTTTTCTATTGAATTATTGGCAGTATCCTTGGCGATACCTATTCTGCGAGAAAAGAACGGATTTGCATCTCTACTTCCTCCAAAACTACCGAACAGGTCACTATTATCGACAAAAAATTGTCTTTTTTCTGGCAGTGATACTTCAAAGCGAGTTAAGTTAGTTATTTGGTCATCTACTTCTACTTGAGAAAAATCTGGATTTACGGTAATATCTAAATTCATACTATTACCAATAGGAATTTTGACATCTCCACCAAACTTAATATTGGTAGTAGGTTCGTTCAATTCAAAGTCCTTCTGTGCAATCATGTTAACATAAGGAATGAAGGCTAGTGGAGTTCTATATTTACCTAAAGGTTTTTCAAAAACCATATCGCCCATAAAGGTTAAGCCATAAATATTTTGATTTTGTGGAATATTCATCCAAGTGCTATTCTCGTTAGATTGGGTGTCAAATCGATAGCTATTGAATCTCCATTTGGTTTCACCTTCCTTAAATTTGAAGGCGGTTAATGGGATTACCATTTCAGAGGTATAATAATCGTCATAAATTTTAGAATCACCTCTCCATTTAACATCCCATGAAATGGTAAAGCCATTTAAATTTAATCCACCACCAGAAACTAAACCTTCACGTCTTACGCCGTAAGGATTAATTCCAAATAGAAACGCATTATTACCATCATTGAAGGTGTCGAAGAGTAAAGTTATATTATCGCTATTACCTGCTCTAAAATCTCTTTTTAAGGACTGTATTGAGTAATCTTTACCGGCAGTGTAAACAGTTATACCGATGTAAAGGTTATCATCATCATATAACATTTTTATTTCGGTCTGCTTTTTGGCTTGTATCGAATCTAATGGAAAATATTCCCAAAATTTATTGGCTGAATCAGCAGTTTCCCAATAGGGTTCATCAAGAATGCCATCTGGAACTATTGTTGCGTTAATCTGCTTTACAATAAAAGATTTATTGGTTGTTTGTGCGCTGATAACAAAGCAAAAAAGAAAAAGCACGAATGTGCTAACGTACTTGGCCATTATTGGTGGTAATTTGTTGGTTGACCAAATTTAAGTTTTTGTTTAGTTAAATAAATGCTAAACTTATTCTGCTTTGTTTTTTTTAGGCTCTCTTTTAGATTCTTTTAAGCTCTTCATTAGCATCCATTCAATTTGACCATTGGTACTACGAAACTCATCTGCAGCCCATTTTTCAATTGCCTGCAGCATCTCTTCATTTACCCGTAATGCAAAAGGTTTTTTCTTACTCATTTAGAAATTAAGTATTTAGGTTACCAAACTTAATAACAGTAATCATCTCTTAGTGATTCAAAGTACCTGTATTTACAATTGGTGTTACATCCTTATCTGAACAAAGCACAACCATAAGATTACTTACCATGGCAGATTTTCGTTCATCGTCTAAAGCTACCAAACCTTTTTTACTTAATTCTTCTAAAGCCATTTCTACCATGCTAACAGCCCCTTCAACTATTTTATGTCTTGCGGCAACAATGGCAGTAGCTTGTTGTCTTTTTAACATTGCGTTTGCTATTTCTTGAGCATATGCTAAATAGCCAATACGAGCTTCTAATACTTCTATGCCAGCCATTGATAGGCGTTCTTGAACTTCTTTTTCTAGTGCTTCACTTACTTCATTAACACTAGACCTAAGAGTGATGTCTTCCACTAGACCCTCATCGGCAAAATTGTCATAGGGGTACATACTTGCTAGTTTACGGACTGCAGCATCAGTTTGCACTCTAACAAAATTTTGATAATCATCAACATCAAATGCGGCCTTGTACGTATTAGTCACTCGCCACACTAAAATGGTACTTATCATGATAGGGTTTCCTAATTTATCATTAACCTTTAACCGCTCGCTATCGAAATTACTAGCCCTTAAAGAAATTCTTTTTTTTGTGTATAAAGGATTCGCCCAAAAAAGCCCATTTTCTTTAATTGTACCCACATATTTACCAAATAAGAGTAAAACTCTAGAGCTATTTGGATTGACAAGAATAAAACCTGCACACATTATTAACGCTGCAAATATCATAAAGGCACCAACGTAAATTCTTAGAAGGGTAATTCCACCTATAAATAAAGCTAAAACAGCAAAAAGCATTACATAGCCATTCTGCGCATTGTGAGTTTTTTCTACTTTCATAATTTATGATATTAAAATGATATCATAAATATATCAAAAAAAATTAATATAAAACGTATTTAATTTTCTATTCTGAAATTCTTACATTATCCATTAAACTTTTTAGTTTTCTTTTTATTCGGATTCTTAAACAATCGCTTAAAGAAACCATCGCGCTTTATTGGGTCGCAATTCAAAGCATCTATAACGGAAGCTGAGGGTTTTGGAAAACTCTTTTTTGTATACTTGTCAAAGTCTTTAATCTTATTTAGTTCTTTCAACCAATGTCCGAATAAAGGTAAAGCTGCATTTGCTCCTTGACCAATGCTCGTGTTGCTAAAACCTATTTCGTGTTGGTCAAGACCAACCCAAGTTAAATGCACGAGGCTTGGGGTAAGTGCCACAAACCAAGCATCTTTATTGTTTTGGGTAGTACCTGTTTTACCGGCCATGTCATTTTTGAGTCCGTATATGCTTCTTAATCTAGATGCCGTTCCTGAATTAACAGTAGACTTCATCATTTCTATCATAATTTGTCCTGTCTCTTTCGAAAACGCAGGTTCAGAACTTAATTCTGATTTAAAATCCACCAAAACTGAATCTTTATTATCTATAATACGCTTTATTAAATTTGGTTTTATGTGTTTACCATTGTTTGCATAACTAGTATATGCCTTAGCCAAGTCTAAAATTTTTATTTCTCCTGTTCCTAAAGCTATAGATGCCTCACTTGGTAGTTTTTCATCAATACCCATATCTTTTGCCATTCTCAATACATTGTTAATGCCAGCCTTTTCTAATACTTTTACTGCAATAGTATTAACAGAGTTACTCAAACCTTCTTCCATCGAATAATTTAAATACGCTTCATCTTTATCTCCAGAATTACCAGGCGACCATCCCTTTAAATTATCATATTGAATCTCTTCTGCAGAAAAATAAGTACATGGGGCGACACTTTGTTCTAAAGCAGCAGTATATACGATAGGTTTAAAAGTAGAACCTACTTGACGCTTACTTTGCGAAATATGGTCGTATTTGTACTGTTTAAAATTGATACCACCAATCCAAACCAAAACATCTCCATTAGTAGGGTCAATGGTTAAAGAGCCGGTATTTAAAAATTTGGTATAATGTTGAATGCTATCCATGGTGCTCGCTGTTACTTCTTTATCACCTTGCCAATCGATAAAGTTTATTTTTCTATTGTCCTTCGATAGACTATCTATAATTTGTTCATGTGATAAGTTCAATTTTTGTAATTTTTTATAGGAAGATGTTCTCCTTGCAATTTTTTGTATTAATTTTTTATCCTTAATCCATGGAGCATTTTTACCATAACTTTTTTCGAAATCATTTTGCAATTTGGTCATATGTTCAATCATGACCTCTTCAGCTAATTTTTGCATTCTAAAATTTAAGGAAGTATAGATTTTGAGGCCAGATGTATAAATGTTATAATCCGTACCGTTCTTATTTTGCTCGGCTATCCATCGTAACATTTCTTTACGAACTTCTTCTCTAAAATAAGGAGCTATACCTACGTTGTAATCAAACTCTCTATAGTCAAGTTCTAGTTCTTCTTGGGTATATTGATATACTTGTTCTTCTGAAATAAAGTTGTTGCTATACATAGCGCGTAAAACTAAATTACGTCTGCTAAGGCTTCTTTCAGGAAACAGTCTAGGGTTGTAGCCATAGGTGGCTTTTAGCATACCTACAAGTGTAGCAGCTTGTGCTGCAGAAATATCTTTAGTACGTGAATTGTAAAATTTTAACGCTGCACTTTCAATGCCAAAGGTATTATCGCCGAAAGATACTGTGTTGAGGTAATTGGTTAATATTTCTTCTTTACTGAAAATATTCTCTAACCTTTTAGCGATAATCATTTCTTTTATCTTATCTACTACTATATTGGTTTTGTTCCGTTCTTTTCTAGGATATAAATTTTTGGCAAGCTGTTGGGTTATGGTACTACCTCCGCCTGAAGAATCATCATTTAGAAGTATTGTTTTGAATGCGACACGAATTAAACTTTTGAAATCGATACCCGAGTGGTCATAAAAACGTTCGTCTTCAATTGATATTAAAGCTTGCTTCAAATGCTCAGGAAATTCTTCGAAAGCAACAGGTTGTCGGTCATACAGGTAATATTTACCAATAAGAACACTGTCAGCAGTAAATACTTCTGATGCTATTTGATATTGAAAATTGGATAGTTCTTTTTTAGATGGAATTTTTCCCCAAAGGCCTAAATTGACAGTTGCTACAAAAAGTAGAAATAGAGTAATCAGTCCTAGAATTCCTAAACCAAGGACTTTTAGGATAGAAAGTTTTCGTTTTAATGTTTTGGTTCTCTTTTTCTTCATGCTTGCAAGTTCTAATATAAATTTAACCTTATCGAAGTTTTAACAATACCTTAAAATTTGAAATCCTATTTTTGGGCAAAATTTTTAAGTATGAAGAATATTTTAGTCTTGTTAATACTTGCAACCAACATAACTTTTGCAAATGATATAATTTGGTCTAAAACAGGCCATAGAGTTGTTGGTGAAGTTGCCGAGCAACATTTGAGTAAAAAAGCTAAACGTGCAATTGCTGATTTGTTGGATGGTAAAAGTTTGGCTGCTGTAGCTAATTTTGGTGATGAAATAAAGGCAGACCGTGCGTACAGTAAATTTAGTTCTTGGCATTATGTTAATATTCCTTTCGATAAAACTTATACTGAAATAGAACCAAACAAATATGGCGATTTGGTACAAGGTATAAAAACTTGTATTGAAATTATTAAAGATGAAACTAGCACTAAAGAAGATAAAGCGTTCTACCTAAAATTTTTAGTTCATCTTATCGGGGATCTACATCAACCAATGCACGTGAGTAGGGCAGAGGACAAGGGTGGTAATGACATTCAATTACAATGGTTCGGCGATGGCACTAACTTGCATAGGGTATGGGATTCTAATATGATTTCTGATAATGGTATGAGTTTTACAGAAATGGCATTCGAATACCCAGAAATGAGTAAGCAACAAATTAATTATTTACAAAAAGGTACTTTGTTAGATTGGGTAGAAGAATCTCACCAATTAGCTGAAAAGGTCTACGGGTCAGTAGAACCTGGAGAAAAATTAGGGTATAGATATAGTTATGACTGGTGGAATACTGTTTCAGACCAACTACAAAAAGGAGGTATTCGATTAGCAGCAGTTTTAAATGAAACGTTTGAATAAGTTGTAGCTTATCTTTTTGAAATTTTATTTCCGCTGATACTCCGTTGTCTTGAACATCTAAAACGGTCAATTTCATCGGTTCTTAATTTGGCATGTTTGGTAGCACGACCTTGAACTCTTTTCCTCCACATTCTAAAACTGCTGGGTTTCATTTCTTTACGCATCACCTCAATAGTTTCCTGTTCAGTAATGCCGAATTGAAAAGTGATTGCTTCAAAAGGGGTACGATCTTCCCAAGCCATTTCAATGATACGGTCTAATTCTCTTTCTGTAAATTCTTTTATCATAGCCTTGTAAAGATACTAAGCAGTTATTATGTGACAGAATTGAAGGTTTAATTTTAAGTAATATTTAATAATTCTGTTAAGAAGATTGATTAGTTCAATAATGATTTGAGTAAGTAATAAGTGCATTATATCCTTTAGAGAATTTACATTACACCAAAACCGCTTTTAATTCATTTCTGTATTCTGACGGATTTTGACCTGTAAATGCTTTAAACGATTTGTTGAAATGTGAAAAGTTATTAAATCCGCATTCGAAACAAACTTCTGTAATACTCATAGGTTTCTCTGCAAGTAATTTAGAAGCGTGAACTAAGCGATATTCATTAACGAATTGTATAAATGTTTTATTCGTTATTTTTTTGAAGTATCTACAGAACGATGGTATTGTCATACTTACCATAGAAGAAATTTCTTCGAGAGTAAGTTCTTCTTTAAAATTATTCTTAACATGATTGAATACAATATTAATACGGTCATTATCCTTAACATCCGTAGTAAATGAAAAACCTTCCGCATTCAATAATCGCATATCTTCTGAATTTCCTAATTCATTCAATATATTAAGTATAGAAAGTAGTCTTTGAAAATCGGTCTGATATTCCAAAACCTCCATTTTATCACCAATTTTTCGTTTTGTCTTACCAGAAAAGGCAATACCGCCGCTAGCCCTATTAAACAAGCTCTCAATTTTCTTCATTTCTGGTAGTTTAAAAAAATCTTGTCCTAAGAAATCTAGTTTCATCTGCACCACCGTTTCACTTGTGTTACCAGTAAGGGCATCTGTAAAACCGCAATGAGGTAGATTACTACCTATAAGAATAAGGTCTCCATTAGTATAATAAGAAATATGACTACCAATTTGTCGCTTACCAGAGCCACCATTAACATACACCAATTCTAATTCTGGGTGGTAATGCCATAGATTGTTTTTATTCAATTTATGCTCATCAAATTTTTGGTATGTAAATGAATGACCAAAATCTGGCTCAATGGCTTCGAAAGTAGGTTTCTGTTTAACCATGCAATTTTATGTTTACTAGTATAAAATTAAATAACCCATTTTAAGTAGATCTCTGCAAATTTAACTCATATATGTGTAATCTTATCTTATGTAGTGTTAAGGTTAGGGTCAGAGGTTAAAATAACACATGTATTGGAAAAATTTGATGTAGTGAGGGCTAGATATCAACTGTATGTTTGCAGTATAAATTATCATTAACCCTTAAAATAATTTATTATGAAAAACCTAGTAAAATTCACAACAGTAGTTGCCTTTATGTTCGCTACAGTAGCAGGCATGGCAAGAGAGCCTAAATTGAACTTATTATCAACAGGTAAAGCCAAAAGTGTTGTATTAACTATGGATGCTTCTTCTAAAGGTGTACAGGTAAAGTTAATGGATGCAGAATTGAATGTTATTTATTCTGAAAATATGTCTGAAGGTCAATTTAGTAAAAAATTAAATCTAAAAGATTTAAATGATGGTATCTATTACCTTTCAGCTGATGATAACTTTAAAAACTATTCATACACAATTGTTTTAAAAAACAATTCAGTAAACATCGTTGATAGAGCAGAAGACATTAAGCCTTTCTTTAGAAAGACTGGCAATATGATATTTTTGAACTACTTAAACTTGGATAAAGCAAAGTTGTCCATAAAAATATTTGATGCTGAAAGTAGAACAGTATTTACACAAGAAGTAACTGACGAAATGATTATTGAAAAAGCTTTCAATTTCGAAGATGCTTTCCCTGGTACGTATACGGTAATAGTTAAGTCTGAAGGCAAAACGTATACTGAAGATTTTGTTGTTAATTAAGTTGATTTAAGTTGATTTAAGTTGATTTCATTAAAAGGGGACGGGAGCGTCCCCTTTTTTATTGTTTAAACTTTTAAATAGAAAAAGGCCCAGTACATAAGTGCAAACTGTAAGGGCAACCTTAATAAAAGTATCCATCTAGGAAAACCTGCACCAGCTTTCTTGCTTGACAACATATAAAAATGAACTAATAAGAAAATGGCAAGCATGGCGATGATTCCATAAAGTGATATATCTTTAGTAGATCTATTAAATAGGCCGATACCCAATAGTATTTCTACCAAACCACTAATAATCACTAATGGTTTATGAAAAGGTAGGTACCGTGGCATAATTCTTAAATATACCTTTGGTTTTATAAAATGCATGATGCCTGCAATGATATACATTGCTCCCATCAAATATAAATGCCAAGGATAACTCATATTTTGAAGTTGCTAATTTATTTAAGACTTTGTATTTACTTTAATCCAATTCATCATTTTATCTTCTAAAATAGTTAAGGGAACACAACCAGCTTCAAGAATTTTTTCGTGAAATAGTTTTATGTCAAACTACTTGCCAAATCAAGCTTCTGCTTTAGCCCGAAGAGCCATAATTATTAATTGTCCTATTTTAAAGGATTTAATTTTAAATTGTCTTGGTAATAGTTTGCAAATAATGTGTTGAAACCAACAATATGTATATCAGTTCCTTCTTTATTGTTGTTAATTTGAGCTTCAGTTTTTAGCCCAAAGATTAAAACGAATATAATTAATGCTTTTTAGATTAATATGTATGGCTATAAATTTATGATAGGTATTTCTTGAATCTGTCTTTTTTATATTGAGGTACAGATTCATTGGCCATAAATAGGTTTAGAAGTTCTTGTGGTTTCTCTTTTAAAAACATCAACTCATAAAACTGTTGAACCGTAAGAGAATTTGAAGACCTCTCAATTAAAACTAAGTTGTCTCCTGTATTAACAGTTCCTTCTTTAAGTATTCTAACATAAGTGCCCGGGTGATTATGAGCTATAAATTCTTTAAGTATATTTTGAGTTCCGAAGCGTATGCCCAACTTATAACATGGTTCTCGTGGTTGAGAAACTTGAACTAAAGCGCCTCCAATTTCGTAAATATCACCCACACGAATTTCAAATTCATCAAGACCCTCAACGGTCAAGTTTTCTCCAAACATACCCCAGTCCCATTTCAAGTCTTGGTATAGACCTTTCCAATAGCTGTAATAATCAGCAGAAAAAAGATAGCAAGCTTTATTTGTGCCACCATGGTGAACTCGGTCTATAATAGTATCATCTTTAACATCCTTTTGCTGCAAGAATAATCCTTTTGAAGTGGGATATTTGAAAATGCCAGTTTGCTCTTTTGCACCGTTCCATTCAAAAGTTACGGGGTCTCCTATGTTAGTTGAAATTACCTTCATATGGTGAAGATAAAAAAAGTACAAATATTTATGGTAATATGATTAACCAATCTTTTAGCTCTAAAAAGGAATGGGTTGAATTTTTCCAAATCAATTGAAAATTGTTTTAGTATTATGATTTAATAATCTGTATTCATCCTTTTTCTATATTTACGTAGATGGCATTTTTAACATTTATACTTTTTACAGGCTTCGTTGCCTTTTATGCAACCTGGAAACTGCGTAAAGATAAACTTAACACTCAAGATGGTTATTTTTTAGGAGGTAGGTCATTAACAGGTATTGTTATTGCAGGATCTCTATTATTAACCAATATTTCGACAGAACATTTAGTGGGTATGAATGGTTCTGCGTATAAAAACGGAGCTATAATTATAGCTTGGGAAGTAACCTCTGCATTAGCGTTAGTAATAGGTGCTTTATATTTTGCACCTAAGTACTTGAAAATGGGATTGACTACAATACCTGAGTACTTAGAAAAACGTTTCGATGGATTAACCCGAACACTTGTAGCATTATTATTAATTATATCTTTTGTTGCTACACTGTTGCCTATAGTTCTTTATACAGGTGCCTTAAATATTGAAGCGATTTTTGAAATTTCCAGTTTATTAGAAGTTAGCCAAGAACAGGGCATATTTATCACCATTTTAATTGTTGGAGTTTTAGGTGCGATATATGCCATATTTGGAGGACTAAAAATGGTTGCGTATACCGATACCATAAATGGATTCGGACTTTTGGTTGCGGGATTATTGGTGCCGATTTTGGCTTTGTTGAGTATAGGTGATGGTAATCTATTTAGTGGATTTGAATTGGTATTTAAGAATAGTCCAGAAAAGTTTAACGTCATTAGTAATGAAACCAGTGTTGGTGAGGGAGCCCGAACGGCAATTTTACCATTCGAGGTACTTTTTACAGGATTGATGGTCAATCAGATTTATTTTTGGACCATGCATCAATCAATTATACAACGAGTTTTGGGTGCGGTGAATTTGAAGGAAGCACAAAAGGGATTGCTGTTTACAGGGCTTTTAAAGATTTTAGTACCACTTATTATTGTATTACCAGGGCTAATTGCATTTTATTATTTTGGAGAAACCCATTACGAAAATCAAGATAGTATTTATCCATTATTGGTGAAGAAAGTTATGCCACTTTGGTTAACGGGTTTCTTTGTTGCAGTAATGATGGGTGCTATTTTAAGTACATTTAATAGTGCTCTAAATAG
>CAXBIJ010000107.1:0-10904 GCA_963975675.1 uncultured Maribacter sp.
CCTTCTGGCTTCAAGATAGTTCTGTTCTCTGGATCAATTTCACACATTGCTCTTGAAAGAGCAAGGCGAATAGCTTCTGCTTGACCTGTGATACCACCACCGTAAACATTTACTTTTACGTTATAAGTATCTAAACTCTCAGTTAATGTGAAAGGTTGTTTTACTTTATATTGAAGTGTTGCAGTCGGGAAGTATACACTTAAATCTTTGTTGTTGATAGTGATGTCTCCATTTCCATCAGAAAGATATACTCTAGCTACAGCGGTCTTTCTACGACCAATTTTATGAATTACTTCCATCTTATTTAATGTCTTTTAAATTAACAACAGTTGGTTTCTGTGCTTCCTGACCATGCTCAGTACCTGCGTAAACTTTAAGGTTTCTGAAAAGTTCTGCGCCTAATCTATTTTTAGGTAACATCCCTTTTATTGCTTTTTCAAGAATACCTTCTGGATTTTTATCCAATAATTGTTTTACAGTCGTAGTACGTTGACCACCTGGGTAGCCTGTGTATCTTAAATAAGTCTTATCAGACCATTTATTTCCTGAAAGAACAATTTTTTCTGCGTTGATGATAACAACATTATCACCACAATCAACATGAGGGGTAAAACTTGGCTTGTGCTTTCCTCTTAACAAATAGGCGACTTTTGAAGCCATGCGTCCTAATGTTTCTCCTTCGGCATCTACCAATAACCACTCTTTGTTTACAGTTGTTCTGTTGGCCGAAACGGTCTTATAACTTAATGTATCCACTACTGCTATTTTTAACTATTATTTTAATCAATCCCGTCAAAGGGGCTGCAAATCTACGATTATTAACTTGAATTGCAAATACTTGTTTCTTTATTTTTTACATTTTTATTATTAATGCAGTTTTTGATGATTTTAAAACAAATACAATACTGTTAAACTTATCTGTTTTAATGACAAAATTGTAACATTGAGCTTTTTTTGTCGTCACTCATCTACTAGTATCAATCAATCAATCAATCAATCAATCAAAGAACGTGTTATTATGGTAAAAAACCTTTATTTGTGCCTATTGTTTATATTGTTCTTTACGCTTTCCTATGCTCAGAAAGGCACCACAAACATTATTAAAGAATATACCACAGCATCAATACCAACTGGTGAGTTAATAATTGTTGATGGTATTCTAGCAGATAGCGCATGGGATAATGTTCTATGGGATGGCGATTTTACTGTTTTTGAACCTAATAATGGTAGGTTACCTAGCCAGGCTACGCATTTTAAAATCACGTATGATGAGAAATTTTTATATGTCGGTATTAGATGTTTTGATAGTGTGCCAAGTAAAATTGAGAAACGACTTTCAAGACGTGATAGTTTTTCTGGTGATTGGGTAGAGGTAAATATTGATAGTTATAATGACAAACGAACTGGTTTTTCATTTAATGTATCAGCAGCAGGTGTAAAAGGCGATGAGTTTATTTCCCAAAATGGAGATTACAGGGATTCTAGTTGGAACCCTATTTGGTATACATCTACAAATATTGATGAGGAAGGGTGGACAGCAGAAATGAAAATTCCTTTTAGTCAATTAAAGTTTGGTTCAGAGAAAGAACAAATTTGGGGCCTTCAAGTGCATAGACGATATTTTAGAGGTGAAGAGCGTTCAATTTGGCAACCTATTTCATTAGAAGCGCCGGGTTGGGTAAGTGAGTTTGGTAGATTAAAGGGTCTCCATAATATTCTGCCTCAAAAGCAATTAGAAATTCAGCCTTTCTTTGTTAATCAATACGATATATATCCGGCACAAAATGGCAATCCATTTAAAGATGGGCAAGATTATAAACTAAACGCAGGGTTAGATGCTAAAATCGGTATAACCAATGATTTAACGCTAGATTTGACTGTTAATCCTGATTTTGGACAAGTAGATGCTGACCCAGGAGCAATTGCACTAGATGGGTTTCAAATATTTTTTGAAGAGAGAAGGCCTTTTTTTATTGAGAATAAAAACATTTTTGATTACGAATTTGCCGATGGTAATGATAATGTGTTTTATAGTAGAAGAATAGGTAGAAGTCCACAAGGGTTTACCACTGCGACTTCTAATGAATTTATTGATGAGCCTACTAATTCTACTATTTTAGGAGCCGCTAAATTTTCAGGAAAGACAAAAAATGGATGGTCATTAGGTCTTTTGGAAAGTGTAACAGGTAAAATGTTTGCAGATGTTGAAGATGTTGCCGGTAATAGAAGGTCTGAGCTTGTTGAGCCATTAACTAATTATCTTGTAGGTAGGGTTCAAAAAGATTTTAATGAGAGAAACTCGTATATCGGCGGAATTTTAACTGCCACCAATAGAAACCTTACCGAAGAATTAAACTTTTTAAGAAGTGCCGCATATACAGGTGGTATAGATTTTAGACATAGTTGGAAGAATAGAAACTATTATTTTGAAGGTAACTTTGTAACTAGTCATATTATGGGTAGTGAAACCGCTATAATCGAAACTCAAAATAGTATAACTCATTTATTTCAAAGAGTAGATGCTGGCCATGTAGAGGTTGATCCTACAAGAACCTCGCTGTCAGGTACTGGCGGTAAAATAGAAATAGGAAAAGCTGGTGGTGGAAATTGGCGTTATGATGGCGGATTAATATGGAGGTCGCCAGAATTAGAATTGAATGATATTGGGTTTTTAAGGCAAGCTGATGAAATTAAGCAAACAGCCTCAATTAAGAGATTGTTTTTAAAGCCAACCAATTTCTATCGTCGGGCACAGATAGAACTAAGTCAGTATACAACCTTTGATTTTGAAGGTAATTACAATAGAATTCAGTATCAATTTGAAGGATTTATAAATTATAAAAATAATTGGTGGACTGAAATAGGAGGAGCGCATAAACCTAGAATATTTTCAAATACGGTTCTACGTGGTGGACCAAGATGGCGATGGTCTGACGAGAATTTTGGGTATCTCTTTTTTGGTTCGGATAATAGAAAGAAGGTAAGTTTTACATTAGGTTACATAAATAGTCAAGCAGCTGAAGATAATTTCTCCTTAGAGCGTTATGTTTTACGGCTATACTACCAGCCTTTTGATGCATTTAATCTTTCTATATCATCAGAATATGAAGAGAACCCCAATAAAACACAATATGTTACTGAGAAAAGCTTTAATGGTACCCCAAGATATATTACAGGTAATATTGATCAACGAACATTTAGCACTTCTATCCGATTTAATTACAGTTTAAATCCGAATCTATCAATTCAGTATTACGGACAACCTTTTATTTCTAGAGGTACGTATGCCGATTTTAATTTTGTAAATAATCCTATAGCAGAAAATCTTAATGAACGTGTAACTAAGTTCTCTGAAAACCAAATTAGTAACGAAGGTGTTGAAAATACGTATTCAATAGATGAAGATATAGACGGAATAGTTGATTATGAAATAGAAAATCCAGATTTTTCATTTGTTCAATTCAGGTCAAATCTTGTATTAAGGTGGGAGTATATTCCTGGTTCAGAAGTCTTTTTGGTTTGGTCACAAGGTGTTGTAGGGTCAGCAAATCCTTATGAAACTTTAGGGAATAATTTGGATGCCCAAATACTTGGGCAAAAGAAGGATAATACATTTCTTATAAAAGCTACCTATCGTTTTATGCTTTAAATCTTTTAATTGTTTATTCCATTTATAAAATAATAAAACAATAATTTCGTTTTAAAAGGTTGATAACCAAATTTAACGATAATGTATAAAAGTATTTTGGCCATTTTAACAATGGCATTAATTTTTGTTTCATGTAGTTCAGATAAGAATGAAGCAAATACAGAAGTAGCTAGTACCTCTATTTTAGGAACTTGGGATGCCACTGAACTTGTAATTGATAATAGTACAGCGTCGGATAACACAAAATTTGCAAAAGGGATTCTGGATCTTTTAACGGATAAAGATTGTTATGTAGTTACCTTGACATTTAATGAAGATTTAACGGCTAGTGCCTCTAATTCCTCAAACTACGTAGAAGTAAATGCGACTGGTACAGGTTTAGATATTCCTTGTCCGACGGAATCTGACATTGAATCTAGCACTTATACTTTTGACGGTACTATCGTAACGACTACCAAAAGTGACGGTGAGGTTTTAAGTATTAACGTCTCTATTAGTGGAAATGTAATGACAGTAGATGCGGCTGATTTGCAAATACCAAACTTTTCTGATGACGGGCAAATGATTTTTGTTAAGCGATAAAAAATAATTTAGTATAAAAAAAAGCCCTTGCATTTATTTGTGAGGGCTTTTTTTTTATAAAAGAATCAGATATGATATATAATACTATCTTTAAAATCATAATGTGCTTTTTTAAATCTTTCAATGAACAATAAATTAATCACCAAATTCCTTTTATTATTAATCCCCTTTTTCTTTACAAATTGTATTAATCCTGTTGAACCTGAATTTGAGTTTAAAGAAGGACTGGTTTTTATAGAAGGTATTGCAACCACTATAAAAGGTGGTTCTTATGTGATAATTAATAAATCGGTAAACGATTTTGGAATAAACAAAACAAAATTTGAAGATGGTGCAACTGTATCATTTGTAAATTCTTTGACCAGCGAAATAGTTGAATTAGTAGAATTGGAAGGGGCTTATGTGCCTTCAATTGAATTTAAGGCTAATGTTGGTGAACAGTGGGAAATTGAGGTTACCTTAAAAGACGGCAGGCAATACCGTTCACAGCCTGAAACAGTATTAGAACCTGTCCCTATTTCAAATATAAAGGCTACCTATAATTCTGAATTGCAATACAATGATGGAACAGGCTCTTTTGAACCCGGTCATGCTATTTCGCTAACTTTTAATGACCCGATTGACCAAGAGAATTATTATTATTGGACGTTTAAATCTTACGAAAATTTACTTGTTTGCCAAGTTTGTTTTGATGGTATTTACCGTGATGAGTTATGCGGCCCTACCAGTATTTCTACACCAGATTATTTTAGTTACACCTGTGACACAGATTGTTGGAAAGTTAGATACCCAGAAAGTATATCTTTATTTGATGATAAATTTTCAAACGGAAAAACAACTACCGATATAATTGTTGCAAATGTGCCATTATATACAAAGGAAAATATCGTGGTTGAAATTCAACAGTTATCGTTGACTCCAGATGCATTTGATTATTATAAAGTTTTAAAGGACTTGGTTGATAACAATAGTGGGTTTAATGCACCACCACCAGCAGCTTTAATAGGTAATATATACAACCCAAACGATTCAGATGATTTCGTGTTTGGTAGGTTCACTGCCGCCGCAACTTCAAGGTCTGATATTTTTATTGAAAGAGGTAATATTCCAGAAAATTCATTGGAACCGCAAATGCCCTTGAGCATCGAGCCAACATTTATGTCTCCTTACCCACCCCCTGCAACCATTGAAGCTCCTTGTAACGAAGGAAGATTTAAAACAGCGATACAGCCAGAAGCATGGATGAATTAAATCAAGATAAATATCATTTTACTAGAAAAGCCAAAAATCTTATTTTGGGTTTAGTATTTGCGGTTTTATGCTCAAGTACAATTGAAGCTCAAGAATATCTTTTAGTTATAGAGGTGATAGATGAGTTGACCAAGCAGCCATTGGAGAGTGCCGAAATTATTATAGATCAATGTTCATGTGGTGGTATCACAAATAATAAGGGTATTTTCTCAATGAATCTTCCTCAAAATTCCTATTCGATACATATTAATTATATTGGTTTTAAAAGTGAGACGGCTAATGTTAACTTAAATTCGAGGAAGAAAATTACAGTTAACCTTGTTGAGGAACAAGAGCAGCTTTCTGAAGTTGTTGTTAGAGCTAAGCGCATTAACGATAATTTAGAACTACCCCAAATGGGCGCGTTGCAATTACAAACACAAGAGTTGAAAAAAATACCATCAGGTCTAGGTGAAGTAGATGTGCTTAGAAGCATGACCCTTTTGGCAGGAGTTAATAATGCTGGTGAAATCAGCAATGGTTTATCAGTAAGGGGAGGTGCCTTAGATCAAAATTTATTGTTGTTAGATAATGCGCCAGTCTTTAACCCAACTCATCTATTTGGTCTTTTTTCAGTATTTACACCAGATGTTATTTCAAGTGTTGACTTATATAGAGCTAATATTCCTGCGCGATATGGAGGTAGAATAACTTCGGTTTTAGATTTAAAAGTGAAAAATCCATATGTTGACAAATTTAAATTGAGTGGAGGTTTAGGTATTGTTTCTAGTCGTTTGAATATTGAAACGCCTATAATTAAAGATAAGCTAATGATGACCCTTGGCGGACGAGCCGGTGTCACAGATTTTTTATTGCCGTTGGTTTCAGAACGATTAAAGGATACGAAAGCTAAATTTTATGATAGTACTTTAAAATTATTATATCTACCAACAGATGATGATCAAATAACCCTTACTGGATTTTATAGTAAAGATTTTTATCAATTGGATTTGATTACTCAAATACAGAATATCAATGCGAAGAATAATCAGTATGATTTTAAAACTCTAAATGGTACGCTGAATTGGAGGCATTCTTTTAATGATAAAAGCAATCTAAGAACATTCTTGGTAATGAGTGATTATTCACCCAAAACTATATTTCCTGAAGTTGACAATCCAAATGAAATTGTGTTTGAATCAAAAATTAATTATCTGAGTTTTGCTTCAGAGTTTTCTAAGGAAATAAAGACTAATCTAGATTACTATGTAGGTGTTCAGGCTAACAAGTATCAGATTAGGCCAGGAGAATTACGCCCAGGTAATGGTAATAGTGTGGTAGCAGTTTCTTTAGCTGAAGAAAACAGCTATGAATTTGCTGGCTATGGTAATGTTAATTTTAAGCCAGTTACCAATGTGGCTATTTCAGCAGGTTTAAGATTTAGTCATTATGTACTTGTAGGTCCTTACAAGCAAGCGCAATTAGACCAAACAACGGGCTTATTGTTAGGTGTTACAGACTTTGAAAAGGGTGCAGGAGTGAAGACTTATAATGGATTAGAGCCAAGATTAGGAGCGAATATAAAATTAAACGAAACTACCTCGATTAAGGCAAGTTATGCAAGACTAAAC
Source organism: uncultured Maribacter sp. (assembly GCA_963975675.1). Taxonomy (GTDB): domain Bacteria; phylum Bacteroidota; class Bacteroidia; order Flavobacteriales; family Flavobacteriaceae; genus Maribacter. The sequence continues at coordinate 7,093 of CAXBIJ010000107.1, forward strand.
CAATATCTTCAAAATGTCTATAATTCAACAACGCCTTTACCTACCTCTAGGTGGAAAACTTCTGATTCAAATATAAAACCCCAAATTAGTGATACCTATGGATTGGGAATCTATAAAAATTTAGGTAACAATGAAGTTGAATTGGGTTTAGAAGGGTATTATCGTGATTCTAAAAATAACTTAACCTTTAAGCCTGGTGCAGATTTCTTTCTTGAAGAGTTTTTGGAACGAGATGTTATTCAGGGTGAGGGTAGGGCATATGGAGTTGAGTTTAGTATAAAGAAATCTAGCGGTAAGGTTAACGGATGGTTAAACTATACATGGTCTAGGAGTTTGTTAAGATCCGATAACGAAAATCTTGGAGATCGAATAAATAATAATAATTGGTATGCCTCAGATTTTGATAGGCCACACGTGGTAAATTCAACTATAAATTTTGAAGGAGATAAATATAATACATGGAGTTTTAACTTCACAGGGCAAACAGGAAGACCTTATACTGTTGCAAATAGTGTTTTTAAATTAGAAAATATTGATGTTCCAATTTTTATTGAACGTAACAACGCAAGACTTCGGCCTTATCATAGATTAGACTTCTCTTGGAATATTAAATATGGAGAGAAGTTAAATAAGAGATGGATTGGGGATTGGACATTTACAATCTATAATGTTTATAGCCGTCGAAATCCTTTTAATATATATTATTCTCAACGGCAACCTGGTGTTGATGCCGATGTTTTTTTAGGCAGCCCTTTAGGTTCTTATGAACTTTCTATTTTAAATAGTCCACTATTTGCATTGACCTATAATTTTGTTTTTCAATAGAGATTTTTTATTCCTTAAAAAACTTACGCTGTATATTTTGATGTTCCGTTTGAATAGTTATCAAATAAACCCCTTTTTCCAAATTAAAAACAGGAATATTAAGTGCGTTATGCCGAATTACCCACTGATGAGAAATAACCTTCGTGCCATATATATCTGTAATAATAATCGATGCGTTGGGTGAATTATTAAGACCTAAAACATTCATAACATTGGTTGCAGGGTTGGGAAATACTTTAATATTTGTAGCGTCTTTAATGCCAACACTTATTTCATGTTTGTCTGATTGAGAAAAACCTACATGAATAGTGGTTACGAAAATGAAATAGAATAATACGTTTTTCATGGTGATTTACAATAGTAAATACCAAACGTCTTTTTTAATGTGTTTCTTGTAATTTTAAGAAGGTTTAACATCTAGCAGAAATTAGTGTCAATGCGCCACCAACCAATTTTCTCCTACACCCACTTCCACATCTAGAGGGACATCTAATTTATAGGCATTCTCCATTTCAGACTTAATCAAGGTTTTTAATTCTTCTAATTCTGGATTGTAAATATCAAATACCAATTCATCATGTACCTGTAAAAGCATTTTAGATTTGTAATTACCTTTTTCAAGCTTCTTGTGGATATTTATCATCGCTATTTTGATGATGTCTGCGGCACTACCTTGAATGGGTGCGTTTACTGCGTTTCGTTCTGCAGCGCCACGAACAATAGCATTACTTCCGTTAATATCCTTAAGATATCTTCTTCTGCCTAAAACTGTTTGTACATAGCCATTGTCGCGAGCAAAATCTACTTGCTCACTCATGTAGTTCCTCAGTTTTGGATAGGTCTTGTAATATGTATCGATAAGCTCTTTTGCTTCGCTTCTTGACAGGTCTGTTTGGTTACTTAAACCAAAAGCTGAAACCCCATATATAATACCGAAGTTTACGGTTTTAGCATTACTTCGTTGTTCACGGGTTACTTGGTCTAAAGGAACATCGAATACCTTTGATGCGGTAGAGGCATGAATATCTTCACCGTTTTTAAAGGCTTCTATCATTGTAGTTTCTTCGCTCAAGGCAGCAATGATACGCAGTTCTATTTGAGAATAATCCGCAGCTAATAAGGTGTAATTTTTATCCCTTGGAATAAATGCTTTACGTACTTGGCGACCGCGTTCGGTACGAATAGGAATATTTTGCAGGTTTGGATTATTACTGCTTAAACGACCCGTTGCAGCTACAGTTTGCATATAATCTGTGTGTACACGACCTGTTATGGGTTCTACTTGTTCTGGTAAAGCATCTACATATGTGCTTTTTAATTTAGACAAACCTCTATAATCCAAAACATTTTGAATAATCTCATGGTCTTTTGCTAAATATGACAACACATCTTCTGCAGTTGAATATTGACCTGTTTTTGTCTTTTTAGGTTTTTCTACTAGTTTGAGTTTGTCGAATAAAATTTCTCCTAGTTGTTTTGGTGAACCAATATTAAATTCGACACCAGCGTCTTCATAAATTTTCTTTTCGAGTGTGGCAATATCATTGTTTAAATCAGAAGAAAGTGAATGCAAAAATTCCTCATCTAAATTGATACCTTCCAATTCCATATCTGCTAATACACGCAATAAGGGAATTTCGATATCTTGGAATAATTTTTCGGTGTTTGCTTCTTTTAATTCTGGTCTAAAATGTTGTGCTAATTGAAAAGTGATATCGGCATCTTCTACAGCATATTCGGTTTGTTTTTCTACAGGAACGTCTCGCATATTCAACTGGTTCTTGCCTTTTTTACCAATCAGTTCTGTAATAGAAATAGGAGTGTAGTTAAGGTAGGTTTCAGCCAATACGTCCATATTATGGCGCATATCAGGATTGATAAGATAATGCGCTAACATAGTATCGAAAAGTGGTCCTTTTACATCAACGTTATATTTGTCTAAAACCTTGATATCATATTTAAGATTCTGACCTATTTTTTCAATTTTGTCAGCTTCAAAGAAAGGGCGTAGTTCTTCAATAAGTGCTTGCGCTTCTTCCTTTTCTTCTGGAAATGGAATATAAAACCCTTTAGTAGCTTCCCAAGAAAAAGCAATTCCTACTAGTTCTGCTGTTAAAGGATCTAGTCCTGTGGTTTCGGTATCAAAACAAACCGAAGTTTGTTTCATTAAATTTTGAATAAACAATTTCATAGCCATTCCTGGCGCAACGCTTTGGTATGCATGAGCTACATCTGAAATTGTTTGCCTGCTAGAGAAATCTTTAACTGTTGCTGGTGCGTCTCCACTACCTCCAAATAATGAGAATTGGCCTGTTCCTGCATTCTGCGATTCTTTTTTCGGAGCACTAGATACTTGTGTTGCCGATTCTGCGGTTTCATTAGAAAACAGTTTTAAAAACTGGTCTTTTAATCTTCTAAATTCTAGTTCTTCAAATATTTCTTGAACCTTTTCAAAGTCGGGCTCGGAAAGTTCGTAGTCTGAGGCATTAAAGGTTACGTCACAAGTAATACATATGGTAGCCAGTTTTTTTGAAAGAATACCCAATTCCTTATTTTCTTCAATCTTTTCCTTCATTTTACCTTTCAGCTTATCCGTATTTGCTAAAAGATTTTCCATACTACCGAACTCCGCAATAAATTTTTTGGCTGTTTTATCGCCAACACCTGGTAGACCAGGAATGTTATCACTGGCGTCACCCATCATGCCTAGGTAATCTATAACTTGTTCTGGGCGCTCAACACCAAAACGTTTTTGAATTTCTGGAATTCCCCAAATCTCGATACCGTTACCCATACGTGCTGGGCGGTACATGAAAATGTTCTCAGAAACCAACTGTCCGAAATCCTTGTCGGGTGTAACCATAAATACTTTGTAATCTTCCTTTTCCGCTTGTTTTGATAAGGTTCCTATAATATCATCTGCCTCCCAACCTTCTAATACAACACTAGGTATATGCATGGCCTTTAGAATATTCTGAATAAAAGGT
>CAXBIJ010000108.1:0-10833 GCA_963975675.1 uncultured Maribacter sp.
TAAGACGCAAAAATACAAATAAGAGTAGTTAATGAAATAAAAAAATGAATAAACCCATAACTTATTTATTAAAATTAGTTAATAACTATACCCCTATTCATACACATGATCAAACAATCAATTGTGCAGCTTAACGAAAATATACTATTACTCATCCCTATGCGTTATGATAAAAGCCTTTTATGGCACGGCTGTTGAAATAGCTTAATTAAATTCTAAAAATAATAGACATGAAAAAATTTCTACTTTTTGGTTTTATAAGCCTACTACTATCTTGTAGTGGGGTTAAGAAAACACAGGAGGCTCTAAATTCCGGCAATTACATGGCTGCTATTAACAAGGCTGTTGTAAACATAGCTGAGAATAAGACCAAAAAAAGCAATCAGACTTATATTGTACTTCTTGAAGAAGGTTACCGTAAGCATACCGAAAGAGAACTTCAGCATATTAAATTTCTTAAAAAAGATGGCAACCCTGCGAATTTTGAAGAAATTTTCAATACTTACGACCGACTTAAATCGGTTCAAGAAAGTATTCGACCGTTGCTTCCCTTATATATTCAAGATGAAAATAGAAAGGCACAATTCAACTTTAAAAATTATGACGATGAATTAATTGCTGCTAAACTAAAATTATCTGAATTTCTTTATAACAAGGCAACAACTTTATTAGACAATGCTAATTATAAAAATGATTATAGGATTGCTTTTAGTGATTTAAAATATCTACAAGAGCTAAACCCTAATTATAAAAACGTTGTTGCTAAAATTGATGAAGCCTATCAGAAGGGTTTAGATTATGTTATTGTAGAAATGACTAACAATACGGATAAAGTAATACCTAAAAGATTAGAGGATGAACTATTAAATTTGAATACATACGGGTTGAATAGTCATTGGACCGAGTATCATACGAATAGAATTAAAAATCAAACCTATGATTACCAAATGGAGGTTTCTTTTCAAGACATCAACATTTCTCCTGAACAGATTAGCGAGAAGCAGATAAGCAAAGAGCGTCAGATAAAGGATGGTTATACTTTTGTAGAAGATCGAAATGGCAATGTAGTTTCCGATAGCTTAGGCAACAGTGTTAAAGTTGACAAGTTTAAAACGGTAAAATGTGATTTCTATCAGTTCACCCAATTTAAAAGTGCACAAGTTACTGGAGTGGTAAATTTTATAGATTTAAAAAAACAACAGAAAATAAATCAATACCCATTATCAAGTCAGTTTGTTTTTGAACATATTTATGCCAATTATAGTGGTGACAAAAGAGCTTTAGATAATGATTTGGTTTCACTTCTGCAATTGGCAAGGGTTCCATTCCCTAGCAATGAACAGATGGTATATGATGCCGGTGAAGATTTAAAGAATAATCTTAAGAATATTTTGAATAAACAAAGTTTCAACTAATAAAAAGCCCCGTTTTACGGGGCTTTTTTTATATATACTGTTCCAATTTAATATCAGATATTGACCCATGGGAGTCATGAACTACCACTACCCCATTTTTAATTATCAGTATTTGGGGCGATTGATGCACTACCCCAAATAATGAGGCCACTTCATGTGAAACATCTCTATTAGCTAGCAAGTCTAAAAAATAGAAATCCATTTGCCCCTTCTCTAAACCATAGCTGCTTTTAAACATATTTAATACCATTCTACTAATACCACATGAAGTAGAATGCTTAAAAATAACCTGAGGCCGTGTATTCGATTGTTTTTTAATTTCTTCTAATTGCGCTAATGTATTTAAAGGTTTCCAAGGAATTTCAGAAACTTCTTTTCCATCACTATCCTTAGACCCTCCAAATATTCCACTAAATATTCCCATAAAATTCTTAATTTAATATAACCATTCAAGAAATTAATATCTGACTAATTGTCAGCTAAATTATTCAAATTCAAGCCATTTTGTCTTGTCTTTGGTATTGGTAAGATTCTTGAACATTACCTTTCAAAAGTATTACAAATAACTAAAACTAGAGAAAATGAATATAAATAATTTCACTATAAAGTCACAAGAGGCTATTCAAAAGGCCCAGTTGATTGCCCAAGAAATGGGGCATCAGCAAATAGAAAATGAACATGTTTTTAAAGCACTTACTGAAGTAGAAGAAAATGTAATGCCTTTTTTACTTAAAAAATTAGGTGTCAATTTTAATCTGGTTCAACAAATATTAGAAAAGGAACTTACTAGTTTCTCAAAAGTGGAAGGTGGTGAATTGCAATTTTCAAGAGAAGCAGGCAAAACACTTAATGAAGCCAGCATAATTGCCAAAGATATGGGTGATGAGTTTGTTTCTCTAGAGCATTTGTTCTTGGCCGTATTAAAGTCTAAAAGTAAAATAGCTCAAATATTAAAAGACCAAGGGGTTACAGAAAAACACCTTAAAGCAGCTATAGAAGAATTGCGAAAAGGTGATAAAGTAACTTCACAAAGTGCTGAAGAAACGTATAATTCTCTACAGAAATATGCAAAAAATCTTAATGAACTTGCCGATAGCGGTAAATTAGACCCTGTTATTGGTCGTGATGAAGAAATAAGACGAATACTTCAGATATTATCAAGAAGAACTAAAAATAATCCAATCTTAGTTGGTGAACCAGGTGTAGGTAAAACTGCAATCGTTGAAGGTCTTGCCCATAGAATTATACAAGGCGATATACCTGAGAATCTTAAAGATAAAGTTATTTACTCTTTAGATATGGGCGCTTTAATTGCAGGGGCTAAATATAAAGGTGAATTTGAGGAACGATTAAAATCCGTAATTAAAGAGGTTGTAAGCGCAGATGGTAACATCATTCTTTTTATTGACGAAATTCATACATTAATTGGTGCCGGTGGCGGTCAAGGTGCTATGGATGCCGCTAATATTTTAAAACCCGCATTAGCTAGAGGAGAATTAAGGTCTATTGGAGCTACAACTTTAGATGAGTACCAAAAGTATTTTGAGAAGGATAAAGCATTAGAAAGAAGATTCCAAAAAGTTATAGTTGACCAACCTGATACAGAAAGTGCAATATCTATTCTTAGAGGTATTAAAGAGAAGTATGAAGCTCATCACAAGGTGCGAATTAAAGATGAGGCTGTAATTGCTGCTGTAGAGTTATCTCAACGATATATTACAAATAGGTTTTTACCCGATAAGGCAATTGACCTAATGGATGAGGCTGCATCTAAACTTAGAATGGAAATCAACTCTAAACCAGAGGAATTAGACGTTCTAGACCGAAAGATAATGCAATTGGAAATTGAGATTGAAGCAATTAAAAGGGAAGATGATAAGCAAAAACTTAAAATCCTAAACTTAGATCTTGCAAATGTAAAAGAAGAGCGTAATGAAATCTATGCACAATGGGAAAGTGAAAAAACTGTTGTTGATAATATTCAACAAACTAAGCTCGATATTGAAAATTTCAAAGCTGAAGCTGAAAGGGCTGAACGTAATGGCGATTATGGCAAGGTAGCTGAAATTAGATACGGAAAAATTAAAGAAGCGCAAGAAAATCTAACAAAATTACAGGATGATTTGGCTGCACAACAACATTCTGGAACCCTAATCAAAGAAGAAGTTACTAGCGAGGACATTGCAGAAGTTGTAGCAAAATGGACAGGAATTCCTGTGAATAAAATGTTACAAAGTGAGCGTGAGAAATTGTTGAAACTTGAGGAAGTATTGCATAAACGTGTTGTTGGTCAAGAAGAAGCTATACAAGCAGTATCTGATGCTATTAGAAGAAGTAGAGCTGGATTACAGGATGCAAAAAAACCAATTGGCTCCTTCTTGTTTCTTGGTACAACAGGGGTTGGTAAAACAGAATTAGCCAAAACTCTTGCAGCATATCTGTTCGATGATGAAAACGCCATGACACGTATCGATATGAGTGAGTATCAAGAAAGACATGCAGTAAGTAGACTCGTTGGGGCTCCTCCAGGATACATTGGGTATGATGAAGGTGGTCAATTGACTGAAGCGGTAAGAAGAAGACCTTATTCTGTGGTTCTTTTAGATGAAATAGAAAAGGCACATCCAGATACATTCAACATTTTGTTGCAAGTTTTAGATGAAGGTAGACTTACTGATAATAAAGGTAGAGTTGCGGACTTTAAGAATACCATCATAATTATGACTAGTAACATGGGTAGCCAAATTATACAGGATACATTTGAAAATTCAAAAGATATCTCTAGTGCTACTGAAAATGCAAGGGAAGAAGTTCTTGGTTTATTGAAGAAAACTGTACGCCCAGAATTTATCAATAGAATCGATGACATTGTTATGTTTACTCCCTTAACCAAAAAGAATATTAAGGAAATCGTAAAACTTCAATTAGAATCTTTAAAGAAAATGTTACTTAAACAACAAATTACTTTAGAGGCTACAGAAGAAGCAATTGATTATTTGGCTGAAAAAGGATATGACCCACAGTTTGGAGCTAGACCTGTAAAACGAACCATTCAAAAAGAAGTCTTAAACAATATGTCTAAATCACTATTAAGTGGCGAGATTAAAGCCGACAGTGTCGTATTGTTAGATGCCTTTGGAAATGCTTTGGTTTTTAGAAATCAAGAAGATATTATGGTGTAATGTCTTAAAAATGCAGAAAAGCGTTCTTATTTTAAATAAGGACGCTTTTTTTTATCAACAATATATACCATGCAGTATAGATTTTTTATATTCGCATAAAACAGTCGTAAATGTCAACTAAAGCCGAAAGAACTACCGCTTATATTATTGAGACTGTTGCCCCTGTTTTCAATAAGCATGGCTATGTTGGTACTAGCATGAGCGATTTAACAGAAGCAACCAATTTAACCAAGGGCGCGCTTTATGGTAATTTCGAAAATAAAGAGGCTCTTGCTTTATCTGCTTTCGAATATAATCGCAACCTATTACTTACAGCTATTGATGAACATTTATCCATAGATGGAAAAGCAATCGATAAAATCGAAAGCCTTATTGAATTTTATAAGAAATACGACATTTTCACAATGAGAATGGGTGGTTGTCCTATTTTGAATGTAGGCATAGATGCCCAACATAACAATCGCTTGTTGGCCGCAGCGGCTAAAGAAACCATAAATGAGATTGAAGGTAAAATAGCCTTGGTATTTGAAAGTGGCATTAATAACAGAGAGTTTAAACTTCCGGTCACGCCATTGCAATTCTCAAAACAATTATTTACAATTATACAAGGTTCTATTGCAATGGCTACCCTTACAAAAGACCGTAAATATCTTTTAAATACAGTTACCTACTTAGATGTTCTAATTAAAAGAGAGCTCAAATAAATTCACGTGCATTTTTTATCTAAAAAGTACCAATGAAATAATTGCGATTAATTAATTTTTATTCGCCAGTTACTCTAAATATCCAAATCTTCTCTATGTATTTTCCGCCTAGATTAGAATCTCTAGCCTCTCTTGCTTCTTTTATAGAGTTGTATTTAGCAAGATATACATAGTTATATTTATTCAAATCTCTATAGAAAGATTTTGCATCAATACCTTTTTTCTTCATATCGACCATAAATGCATCGAAGTACTTCTTAGTTCCAAAGACATTAGCAATCAAATAATATCCTGGTGATAAAGACCCTTCTCTAGCAACCTCTTCATACTTTTCGCCAGCTCTAGGCTTAACAACCTCATTTCTTGCAGCAAACTCTGCTTTCTGCTTCTCAGCTTCAGCCAAGAGCGCCTCACTTTGGGCAATAGAATCTTGTCTTTGTTTTTGAGCAAGCGCAACTGCTTCTGCTTCTTTACTAATGACTGCCGCTATTGAATCTTGTTTTCTTTGTTGCTGTAAAGCTCTAGAAGCTGCCAAAGCTTGCTCTGCTTTTGCATTAGCAAGAGAATCGCTTTTTCTTCTAATATCTCTTTTAGATTCTTTTATAGCTAGTTCTGTTTGTCTTGATGCTTCAACTATAGAATCATTTATTCTTTTAGATTCTATAAGCGCTAAACGTTCTTGTTTTTTGGCCTCACGTTTTATGGCCATTTCTTCTTCTTTAGTTAATTCTTGAGCTACTTCACCATCCTTTATGTCTGGTTTAGCGATTATGCTTTCTTCTTTTCTTTTTTCCTCTTCCGCTATTAATTGTTCTTCAAGCTTTTCTTCAGGCGTCTCTATGCTGCCTAATTTGTAGGATGTTACAAACTCAAAAGAAGGACCCTGCCCCTTTAAGTCTGACCCAGTACTCACTTCAATCAATGCTCCTATAGATAATCGTTCAAAGAAACGACCACCTAATCCACCTGAAAACCCATAAAAACTATTATAACCCGCTTGTGCCCAATATTTGCTAGTAGTTAGTAATGAGATTAATCCTACTTGATTAGCCAATCCAGGAATTGTTTTATAATATATTGATGGTCTTAAAATGGAACTATTATCTGTACTTAGAATTGATATTGGAAAATCATAACTAGCCAATGCTAAAAACATACGATCATCAGGGCTAGAATTTCGTTCGTTTTTACTAAAGTTATAATCAAATAAATTTTCTGAAACCAAACCAATATTAAAACCGTCTACGCTTAAATTTATACCAGGTGCCATTTGCACAATAAAATCATTGGTAATTGAAGTTTGAATTGGGTTTGGGACAAAAAAACGCTCATCAGCAAGCTTTTGTTGAAAAGCAAATAAATTTAAACCGACCCCTAAAAACATATTTTCAGTTAATTCAATATTATATGCATAGTTCAAGGCCGCTCCTGTATTTAAAAAAATACCTGTATTGTGCTGAAAAAAACCTGCACCTGCGGATGAAACCTCATTTAATCGAGTAGTGTAATTTAAAAATAATGAAGTTGGGTCTGCATCGTATGCCTGCCATTGCCATCTTGCCCACAAAGCAACTGAAGATGGGTTATTACGATCTAAACTATAGGCAGGGTTTATGAGACTACTATTATATTCTGTAAGATTTTGCTGCCTGAAATCACTAGGAAGCACAACTTCTTGAGCCTTAAGGCCTAGAACTACAAAACCAATAAGAAGTGCCCCACAAAATTTTTTCATATGCAAAAAAACAAAAAATAGACTATTTATAGTACTATTTTGAAGTAATTTTAGTTATTAAATTAATACATCAAACAAATTTTCATGAAAGTCATAAAATTTCTTCTTTTCACATGCCTATTAATCAGTCTTTCTTGTAAAGATGAGGTTGTAATAGATACTTCGAATGATCAAACATCTGTTTCAACATTTTATTTAATTAGACATGCAGAAAAGGTAAGAAGTAATCCTGACGATTCTGACCCTGAACTTAATCAAAAAGGATTAGGTAGAGCCATGCATTGGGCAGAAATTCTTGCAGATGTTGATTTAGACGCCATATATTCTACAGACTATAATAGAACTTCTATGACCGCAGCCCCAACATCGGTAAAGAAAAATATTGATGTACAGTATTACGACCCAAGCTCAATAGACATTACACAATTTAAAAACGACAATTTAAATAAAAATGTTTTGGTAGTTGGGCATAGCAATACTACACCAGATTTTGTAAATAAATTAATTGATGAAGAACGATTTCCTAGTATCGATGATAGCGAAAATGGAATTTTATTTATAGTTCAGATTGTAAACGGAAGACCTACGGTTAATAAACTAATTTTTAACTGTAACTGCCCTGATTAACAATCCATCCTTTCAAACCCACTAACACTATTTACAAATAGTTTTAAAAGGTTAAGACATTCATTGAATTGTTCTTACTTTTGCCATCGATGCAAAACACAATTAATATAAAAAATAAGAAAGCTCATTTTGAATATGAGCTAATGGATAAATTTACGGCCGGCATAGTTTTAGCTGGAACAGAAATTAAGGCCATAAGAGAAGGCCGTGCATCTATTACTGAGAGTTTTTGTGAATTTAATGATAGAGATGAGCTTTTTGTAATCAATATGCAAATCGACGAATACTCACATGCATCTCACTTTAACCACAAACCAAAGGCTGAACGAAAATTACTTCTTCAAAAAAGAGAACTTAAAAAATTAAGCAAGGAGGTAAAAACCTCAGGTTTAACAATTGTACCTCTTCGTGTATTCTTAAATGAAAGAGGTTTTGCAAAAATGCAAATAGCTTTAGCAAAAGGTAAAAAACTTTACGACAAAAGAGATACAATTAAAGATCGTGACAATAAGCGCGACCTCGCTCGTGTAAAAAAGAGCTTCAATAACTAATTAGTTTTTATTTTCTAATAAAGGTACAAAACGAAACGACCCATATTCAGATTTCGAAAATTCCTTTTCCGTAGTTCGTACATACAGCGTCATAATTTGCTCTTCAAACCCTATCGGTATAACTAACCTACCTCCTACTTTCAACTGTGAAAGTAATGCTTTTGGTACTTCAGGAGCACCTGCAGTAACAATAATACGGTCAAATGGCGCCTGCTCTGGCAATCCTTTATAACCATCTCCAAAAATAAGTTTCTTAGGCCGGTAACCCATTTTCTTGAAAAATATATTAGTCTTCTTAAACAGCTCAAGTTGTCTTTCAATGGTATAGACCTTAACCTTTAACTTTAAAAGAATAGCCGTCTGGTAGCCGCTACCTGTGCCTATTTCCAAAACTTTTTGACCCTCTTTTAATTGTAGCAATTCAGTTTGAAAGGCAACAGTAAATGGATGTGATATTGTTTGATTAGCGCCTATAGGAAACGCTTTGTTTTGGTAGGCATGGCCCTCAAAGCTGCTATCCATAAACAAATGACGTGGAATTTCACGAACGGCATCGAGTACCTTTTTATCGGCTATTCCCTTTTCTTCTAATAATTGCGCTAAATGGTTGCGCATGCCTCTATGCTTAAAGGTATCTTTCAATGGTAGTTGGTTTGACTTTCAAAGTTAGCAAAGATCTTCTAACAACGGAAGAACCTGTTTAAAACTTAAGCCAATAAATGATAAAATTGAAATAACCCATAGGATAAAACTACCTAACTATGTGTATTTTTGAACAAAACAAAACAAATGCTAAAAGTTGGTGTTTTAGGAGCTGGTCATCTTGGTAAAATCCACCTTAGACTTCTAAATGAATCTAAAAAGTATGAACTAATTGGGTTCCATGATGCAGATAACTCTAATGGAGAAAAGGTAAGCGCCGATTTTGGATACACCTATTTTAAAAATCTTGATGATTTAATAGATGCAGTAGATGTAGTAGATATTGTCACCCCTACACTGTCGCATTATGAATGTGCGAAAAAATCTATTGAAAAAGGAAAGCATATTTTCATCGAAAAACCGATTACCCATACTTTAAAAGAAGCGAATACACTATTAGCTTTAGAAGCTAAACATGGTGTAAAAGGTCAAGTTGGTCATGTTGAACGATTTAATCCTGCATTTACTGCGGTAAAGAATGCTATAAAACAACCTATGTTCATTGAAAGCCATCGTTTGGCTGAGTTTAATCCAAGAGGTACCGATGTACCTGTGGTTTTAGATTTAATGATTCATGATATTGATGCTATTTTAAGTGTAGTCAATTCTGAGGTAAAGCAAATAAATGCAAGTGGCGTATCTGTAATTAGTCAATCGCCAGATATTGCAAACGCTAGATTAGAATTTGAAAATGGATGTGTTGCAAATTTAACAGCAAGTAGAATTTCATTGAAAAATATGAGAAAATCTCGTTTCTTTCAAAAAGATGCTTATATCTCTGTTGATTTTCTTGAAAAGAAAGTAGAAGTTGTTAAAATGAAAGATGCACCTAAAGAACCTGGTGATTTTGATATGATTCTACAAAATGCCGAAGGAATCAAAAAACAGATTTACTTTGAAAATCCGTCGATTGAAACCAATAATGCCATTTTAGATGAGCTTGAATCATTTGCAGACGCAATAAACAATAACACCACACCAATTGTCAGCTTAAAACAAGGTACTCAAGCCCTTAAAGTAGCTTTGCAAATTATTGCTGCATTTAATCCAAAAAAAATATGAAAAAAATAGCTGTAATAGGTGCTGGCACTATGGGTAATGGAATTGCCCATGTATTCGCTCAAAACGGATTTCAAGTACATTTAATTGATGTTTCTCAAGACGCACTTGATAAGGGCTTTGCCGCAATTGCCAATAATTTAGACCGGATGTTGGCCAAGGAGAAAATTTCAACCGCAGATAGAGATTTCACACTTTCGAACATTACACAGTTTACTGATTTAAAATCAGGTATTTCTGGTACAGATTTAGTTATTGAAGCTGCCACTGAAAAATTAGCTATTAAACTAAGTATTTTTAAAGATTTGGATGCCATATGTGATTCAAATACAATCTTAGCTTCCAATACTTCATCAATATCTATTACGCAAATAGCAGCAGCAACTAACAGGCCAGATAAGGTTATTGGTATGCATTTCATGAACCCGGTCCCTATTATGACTTTAGTTGAAATAATACGTGGCTATAGTACTTCAGACGATACGACCAAAACAATAATGGAGCTTTCCAAAAAATTAGGTAAAACTCCTACCGAGGTTAATGATTATCCAGGTTTTGTCGCCAATAGAATATTAATGCCCATGATTAATGAGGCCATAGAAACCTTACATCATGGGGTTGCCGGTGTTCAGGAAATAGATACCGTAATGAAACTGGGCATGGCTCACCCCATGGGACCATTACAATTGGCAGATTTCATAGGTTTAGATGTTTGTCTTTCTATTTTAAACGTAATGCATGACGGATTTAAAAATGCAAAGTATGCGCCTTCACCCCTATTGGTGAATATGGTTATGGCTGGCAAAAAAGGCGTTAAATCGGGAGAAGGTTTTTATGATTATTCCGAAAGCAAAAAAG
>CAXBIJ010000109.1:0-10806 GCA_963975675.1 uncultured Maribacter sp.
CCTATTGTGAGCGTTATAATTGTGTATGTCAATAATTTCATTTGCCCTAAAACCTATTTTCAAATGACAAAATATTACTATTTGAATTCCTGTAAAAGTAAATGTTGTATAAGTGAAATAAGATGTGGTCATAACTCATTATTTCGATTTTCTAAATAGTCATGTTGTGTAAATTGTTCTGCTTATGAGTTGCTCTTTGACTGTGAAAATTATAAAAGCCGACTTTTTAGTCGGCTTTTATTTGAAATCGGGCTATATAAATTTCTTTATATAGAATAGATGTTATTACTAATTACAGAATAATCGTAAATTGATTATTACGGCATAAATTTAATACCAAGTCTGAGATATTATTTTCTACTTTATTGAAACCGGTGAATTTATGATTTTTCTTTTGTAATTGGTATTGTCTAAAAGGCGAAAATAACTCCTTAGGCTTTTTGGCTTTTTAACATTCTTTAAAATATTATTGTTGAGCCATTTCTAGATTTATGGTCATTTCTACATCATTGCCTAATGTAGGTGTATCGCCACCAACTTTAAATTCTAATCTATTTACAGTGCCAGTCAATTTGAGTCCTGCTTTTAGTTTTTGACTACGTTGGTCTGTAATAATACCGTTAAGCTTACCTTCTAAGGTTATTGGTTTGGTAATGCCGTGCATTGTTAATTCTCCCTTTAATCTAAACGTGTTTTCCCCAGTGTTCTCAAAACCCGTTGTTTTAAAAGTAATGGTCGGATAAGTTTCTGCATCAAAAAAATCTGCACTTCGTAAATGCTCGTTTCTTCTATCATTATCTGTATCGATACTGGCTGTTTTTATTTCAACGTTGAAATTAGGTTCGTTAAACTCATCATTTGCTGTGGCTGTTATATCAAATTCCCCAAAGTTTCCTTCAACTTCTGAGATCATAAGGTGGGTAATTGCAAATCCTACTTTTGAATGTGCATTATCTACTTTCCAAGTGCTCTGTGCTGAAATCGTAGCACATACGATTAATGATACCATTAAAACTGCTTTTTTCATTTTGTTCTTTTTTAATTGTTAGTATTAATTGATTTAAAGTGTATTTGATTCTAAAATTCGTTTTTTCTATGCACTGACAATAATGTTTTTTAATAGGGTATAGCCATCTTTAGTATTGCCTTTTAATTCATCGACCATATTCTGCTCTAAACTATCTCTAAAAATACCATCGCGGGTGTTAGACACATAACTAGTTCCTTGATAATGTTCGGTAGTATAGACTGTATTGCAAATATCTTCTGGAAATGCAATTTGGGTGACTAGTAAAGATTGGCTTGTATTGCTTAATACCTCGATATGAATATGCGGAGCGCGACCTTGGTAGAAACCAGGAAAGATACTGATAAATGATACGTTTCCTTTTGCATCAGTGGTCTTTCTACCTCTCAAAAAATGGCTTTTAGTTAAATCTTCTCGCTGCATGCCATAACCACCATATTCTGAATATTTGCCATCGCTATCACAATGCCATACATCTACAGTCGCATTCTCAAATGGTTTACAACCATTGTTCTTGTTTAGAATAGTTAAGTTCATAAGTAAAGCAACCCCTTTTCTATCGCCGATAATATTCTCTCTAACATAGTCTGCAGGAGTTTTATTGGGGAAAGGGCCTTTGGTTTCCTTCGGTGAAAGCGCACAATTTTCTGAATTTCCCCGTGAAGATTTTTTATCTTCAGATTTTAAAACCATTGCAGAGGTTAATGCAATTACACCGCCTAGCCCTACAATACCTGTCGCTAAAAAATCTTTTCGTTTCATGTCAGCAAAATTTAGTTTTTCTTAAAAATGTTTTTGTCCTGAAAACTCCATCGCCTCGCCTCGTCCAAAACCAAAGCTTACGCCAAAGGTTATAAAACGACCTTGTTGACTGAAATCTCTTAAGTAGAAATTTGGTTGGTTGGTTATGCTTTCACGTATACGTGAAGCAAAAACATCACGAACGCTAAGACTCAAAATAGCCTTTCCCTTTAATATTTTTTTACGTGCTCCAAAATCCATAAACAAATTGTCTGAAATTTCTTGTTGTAGGGTTCTATACCCTGATTGATAATGACCTATGAATTCCAAATCAAAATCTGTAGGTAGTTTTAGTTTATTCGTAAGTCTTGTTGACCATTGGTTACCTTTAAAATCAAAAGAATTTCCTTCAAAATCCCCTTTTCGGGTAAAGTGGCTATAGTTGAAATCGTTAGTGAAAGATAGCCAATTGGTTGGGATATATTTGGCGTTAAATTCGATACCTGTAGTATTGTTGATGCCTATATTTTCTGGTCTCGAAATACTTACATTGTCTTCGAACTCTACGATTCGCTCTACCACATCTTCAGTATGTCTGTAGAAAACACCTAAGTTCATTGAAACCTTACCAATTTTATAGATACTGGTAAGCTCATAACTATCAGTAAATTCAGGTTGCAGATTAGCATTACCTGTACGGATGCTAAAATTATTTCGGATATTATAAAACGGATTCAAATCCCACATTCTAGGGCGAAAGATTCGTTTGGAGTATCCGGCTTGCAATGAAAGATTATCACTGAACTTATATGATGTATGGCCACTAGGAAAAAAGTTATGGTACTTCTGGTCATTACTGTCATTAGTGTTCTGTAATAGAGTGCTTAAATCGGTATCCTCAAATCGAATTCCCAATTTTAATCCCCATAAATCGCTTTCATAGGCAGTAGTTGCATAAACCCCTAATACTTTTTGAGTCCATTCAAAAACATTTGTTAAATCTGGATTTTCGACAAAGCTTGATCCATTAAAATCACTGATTGCAAAATCATTTTCTACATCGTTTATTTGATATTGAGCTCCTGTTTCAAGGGTGTATTTTTCTGCCCAAGGGTGGGTATAGTCAGCCTTAAATGTGTAATCCGCCTGACTGAAATCTGTTCTTGACTGTTGTTGCATATTATTACCATTGCCAAATGTGGTTATATTGTCAAAATCTGATGATTGGTCTTTTGCAAATAAATTACCTGTGGCGCTAAGAAGTAATGATTGCTCTTCATTACCTTCAAAATCCTTTTTGTATTGTAGCTCGTACGAATATTTAGGGTTGGTGGCTGGGGTGAGCTCACTACGCTTAAAGGCATCTGTTCTAGTACTTGCAGAATCGAATGTGCTGAACAAGGCATTAGAATGTTCCTTTTCCCATTCATAGGCGAAGTTTCCGGAAAGGGTTAGAACGTTCAGATCATTAATGTGGTAGTCTGTGCCAAGAATAAGATTAAAAAATGTTTCATTCTTATCGCTCTGCCCAAAACTGGTGATATAGGTTTCATTGACCAAGTTTCGGTTTTCAGTCTCATTGTCACTAGGGAAGGTACGTCTACCGAAACCCATTTGACTAAATAGGTTGAATTTTTCGGTACGTCTATTAAGGCTCAAACCTATACTGTGGTTGTTAGGTACACCAGTATTCAGCGTAACCGCCCCGTTCAAACCTTTTTTCTCTTCTTTTTTTAGCACAATATTAATGATACCAGAGGTTCCTTCAGCATCGTATTTAGCAGACGGATTGGTGATGACTTCGATACGCTCAATCATATCTGCCGTCAAAGTTCCTAAGGCATTGCCTTGCTCATTAGCAATTACCGACGGTTTACCATTGATTAGCATTTGTACGCCTTGGCTACCACGTAAACTTATCTGCCCTTCAATATTTACATTTACCGATGGTACATTATTCAGTATCTCTAAAGCACTTGCGCCAGTACTGCTTAAATCGGCACCAACATTAAAAATTCGTTTGTCTAGCTTAAAAGTTGTTTTTGAAATTTCTCCTTCTACGACTACTTCATCTAATTGTTGTGAATCTTCGGATATGGACACAGTGCCTAAGTTGATTTTTCCATTGACAATATTCGGTTCATCAAATCTTTTGGTAGTGAATCCTATAAAACTTACTTCGATATAGAAATCGGCAGCACTGGTTTCGAGTACAAAGCTGCCATCTTCTATCGTAGTTGTTCCCACAATGGGTTTTTGGTCTGCAGAATTTCCAACCAATACGGTCGCAAATTCAATTGGGCCACCATTACTGTCTTCGACTATTTTACCTGTAATTGTTGTTATACCGGTTTGAGCCGTTACTTGATTTATTCCAAAAATTGAAATTCCGAGTAACAAAAAGAAATAATAGTTGAGCATTCTATTTAAGTGTTATGTTTTAATTCTCAAAGATGATATAAACATTACATTTAAGAAACCTATTTTCTGCAAACGACCAAGGTTGTTGTGCGAACGACATAAATATTTTCGGTGGTGTTTACGGTGCCAAATCTGTCGATGGCAGTTTTAGTAAATGTTTTTTTGATGTAAAATGGTATTTTTATTTCATGGTAGGAAAACAATCATTTTTGAACAGTACTTCTAAAGAAGTTATTTTTCAGATACTGCTGCACATTGTATTGTTTCTATTTTTTTCCTTTGATAAAAATCAGCCCGAAATAAAGGCATTCAAAATAATCGCATTTTTAAATTATTCCTTGGGAGCATTGGTTATAAACTATATTTTACTGCCTCATTTTTTCTACCGTAAAAGATATTTTTTGTTTTTTGTATATGTTGTTTTAGTAGTCAGCATAATTATTATGGTAGAGGAATTAGTACTAGAACGTGTTTTTTATCCCACAACGCGAGGCCGTTATTTCCCAGGAGTCATATTCAGCCTATTAGATGTAATGCCTATGATAATGATTTTAGCCGGGTTTAAATTTGCTTGGGATGCTTCTAAAAAGCAACTTGAGGTCGAAGAGTTACGTACTTCGGTCAAAGAAAGTGAACTGCTATTTCTTAAATCTCAAATCAACCCACATTTTTTGTTCAATAATTTAAACAATCTCTATTCTTATGCCATTGAGCAATCGCCAAAAACACCATCGATTATATTAGAGCTTTCATCGGTACTAAGATATATGTTATACGACTGTAAAGAGAAGTTTGTTGCACTTCAAAAGGAAATAGCGCACCTTAAAAACTTTACCCAGTTAAATGAAATGCAAATTGAGGAGAGAGGAAATGTTACTTTTAAGACCGAGAATATTGATGCTAACTATCGAATTGCTCCTTTAATACTTTCAGTGTTTATAGAAAATGCCTTTAAGCATAGCACGGCCAGTCAATCAGAAGGTATTTTTATAGATATAAAGATTAAGATGGACGAAAATGGCGAACTGGACTTTGAATGTAGAAATTCTTTTTTGCCGATAACCAATACCGATAATCTTTCTAATGGTATCGGTTTACAGAATGTAAAAAAACGTTTGCAGCTATTATATCCTAAGGCTCATGAATTGTATATTCAAAATGAACAGGATGTTTATTATGTACATTTGAAATTACAACTAACACTAGGTGAAACATGATAAATTGTATTATCATTGAAGACCAACCGCCTGCTCAACGGGTGCTGAGAAAATATATAACCGATATTGGGTATTTAGAATTGAAGGCCATCTTTGCCGATGCCCTATTGGCTATGAATTTCTTAAAAACAGAACCTATAGATTTGATTTTTTTGGACATTCATTTACCTAAAATTTCAGGTATCGAATTTCTTAAAGTGGTAAAAAATAAGCCTAATGTGATTCTGACTACGGCTTTTTCAGACTATGCTCTTGAAAGTTATGAATACAATGTTGTAGATTATCTCTTAAAGCCTTTTTCATTTGAACGGTTTGTACAGGCTGTTTCAAAAGTTCCTTCGAAAATTACGGAAGGTGTTAGCTCGAAAGCCTCGATAGTGGAAAATAAATTTCCTGATATGATTTTTATTAAATCGGGTTACGAACATATTAAGATAGAAGTGACTGATATTCGATTTATTCAATCTGATGCTGATTATACGGAGATTATTACTACCGAACGTAAATATTTATCTCAAGAGCCGTTAAGGTATTGGGAGGGATATTTAGATTCAAAAAAATTCGTAAGAATTCATAAATCCTATATTTTGAATATTTCGAAAATCCAAAAAATAATTGGTAATCAAGTTCATTTTGAGGGTAATATCAACCTGCCTATTGGTCGAGCTTATAAAGAAGGTTTTATGAAGCTTGTTTTAAAGTAATTCCTAATTTTAGTTTTTATCCAAAATGAAGTTTGTAGTGTAAATAATATAAATAAAGCAGTACAATTTTTTTCATCATATTAGGGTTTGATAATTCGGCAAATGAAATAATCAGGTAATAAATAGAATTTTATATGAACAGATGAAGGTAATAAATCTAGAATATCTGCATCAAATAGTTTCAATCATCACTAGTTTTAAAATGTTATATTTAAAATAATAAATTTTGATATTCCCTTAAATGGTATTGAAACCGTTTTATCTTGCTTGTATTTTTTTTACACTTGGCATAACTGCGCAAGAACTTCCACCAATTCAAAATTATACACCGATTGAGTATACCGCTGGAAACCAAAATTGGTCAATTACCCAATCAGTAGACAAGCATATCTACATAGCGAACAATGGAGGTTTGCTAGAATTTAATGGCGCTATATGGAAATTATACCCATCACCAAATGGCACGCCATTAAAATCTGTGAAGATTGTAGATGATAAGGTGTATACCGGTAGTTATATGGAATTTGGCTATTGGATAAAAGATGATTTTGGTATTTTAAAATATAAATCAATTTCTTCTAATTTAGAACAGCCACTAATAGAAGATGAGCATTTTTGGAATATATCAGAATTTAAAGATTGGGTACTATTTCAATCGTTAGATCGCATTTATATCTACAATACTATTAACGACTCTTTTGAAATTTTAGATGCTAAAACTACGAGAGCGGCAATTCTTGAAGTTGGTAATAAAATTTATTTTCAAAAAATAGGTGAAGGCATTTTTACTATTGAAAATGGAAAATCAGTTTTAGTCTCAGATAACGATGTCTTTAAAAATAATATAATTATTGGGGCGTTTTTAATTGACAATAAAATTCTATTTGTTACCGAGCAGAGTAAATTTTATTTTCTTGACGAAACCATACTTACAAGATGGGATATTTCAGCAGATTTAGATTTAGAAAACGTAGAAACATATAGTGCCATACAATTAAATGATGGCTCATTTGTATTGGGTTCTATCTCAAATGGTGTTTTCCATTTAGATATTAACGGTAATCTTCTAAGTCACATCAATCAGGCAAAAGGCTTAAACAATAATACAGTTCTTTCTTTATTTCAAGATGTTGACCAAAATTTATGGTTAGGTTTGGATAATGGGTTGAGTGTTATAAACTTAGATTCTCCATTTAATGAATATATAGATCATAACGGTGTCTTAGGTGTGGTTTATACCGCGATATTATTTAACGATATTTTATATTTAGGAACAAACCAGGGCTTGTTTTATAAGAGAAGAAATGAAGATGTAGATTTTCAACTTATTAATGGCACCCAAGGGCAAGTATGGTTATTAAAAACAATAAATGACACACTGTTTTGCGGTCACCATAAAGGCACTTTCATTATTGAAAATGATGGGGCTAAACAAATATCAGATTTACCCGGTACTTGGGATATTCATACAATAGAGTCAAATTCGAATCTTTTATTACAGGGTAATTATAAAGGGTTAAGTATTCTTGAAAAAATAAATGGACAATGGCGCTTTCGTAATAGAGTGGAAGGGTTTAATAGTTCAAGTAGATTTTTTGAATTTATAGATGTTGAACATATTCTTGTGAATCATGACTATAAAGGCATTTTCGATTTAAAGATAGATACAGGATTTAATACTATTACAGAGGTTAAAGAAATAGAATCTAAAGGTACGGGCTCAAGTCTACTTAAGTATGATGAAGAAATAATTTATACTACGATTAATGGTGTGTTTGCATTTATAACGGAACAACAAGAATTTAGTAAGGATTCCCTTTTAACGAGCAAGTTTTTCGATAGAGATGAAAGTATAATAGGTATCCTTAAGCCAACAAATAATTCTGAAAAAATTTGGGGTTTTACCAATGATAATATTATATCTGTTTCTCCAGGATTATTAAGCGATGCTCCACAACGTATTAAAATTCCAATTCCAAATTTCTTCAGAAGAAGCATGGGTATTTTGGGTTTTGAATCGATAGTGTATTTAAAGGATGAGTTGTATTTAATAGGTATAGCTAACGGTTATGTAACTCTTGATTTAAATAAGATAAAACCACAAGAGTATAAAATCACAATAAATTCAATTTCCAAAGAATATTATGACGCTCCTGATATTGGAATTAAGCTCGGAGAATTTAAAGAATTTGAATCATCTGAAAATAATTTGAAATTTCATTTCAGTGTACCGGAGTTCGATAAGTATACCGAGGTAGAATATCAATATAGATTAGAAGAAGTTTATAACGAATGGAGCACATGGTCAACGATTTCAGAGGTTTCATTCAAAAACTTGCCATATGGCTCTCATACTTTTGAAGTTAGGGCTAAAGTAGGCAATGATCTTTCAAAAAATACTGCTACATATGAATTTACGATTGCCAAGCCTTGGTATTTGTCTTATGGGGCGATTTTTTGCTACCTAGCATTAAGTATGCTTCTTGTGATTTTTATTCATAAGCTATATAAAGGATACTTCAAAAAACAACAAAATCAGCTTTTGAATGAGAACAAGAAAAGGTTGAAACGTAAAAAGTTGAAAAACCAAAAGAGGATTGTTCAAATTAAAAATGCTCAGCTTCAAGAACTTATAGAAAGTAAGAATCGTGAATTGGCAATATCAACTATGAGTATTATAAAAAAGAATGAATTCTTAAATTCTATTAAAGAACAATTGAAGGGAAGTGCTGTTGATGCTCAAGTAAAATCTGTAATTAGAACAATTGATAGAAACATTAACAATGTTGACGATTGGAAATTTTTTGAAAATGCATTTAATAATGCCGATAAAGATTTTTTGAAAAAGATAAAGAATGTACATCCAGGGTTATCTGCAAATGATTTACGGTTATGTGCCTACTTGCGATTAAACTTATCGTCAAAAGAGATTGCCCCTCTCTTGAATATTTCTGTACGAAGTGTAGAAGTAAAGAGGTACCGATTACGTAAAAAAATGAGCTTATCACATGAAGATGGTCTAACGGAGTATATTATGAACTTATAACTTCCTCTACACTATTTAATTCTACCACAACATTACCACAACAATAATAGATTTATTGATTAAAAGCTAATTGGATGATTGAAAGTAACAATGGCTTCATTGGTTCGCTTTTATTAAGAATATCATTTTATTTAGCTCTATTTATTGAGTTGTATGTTTTTTGTAGTGGCTATATTTTCGGAATTGATAATCAACTCAATTAAATTGCAATAATCTTTTAGCTATTAAAAAAACACAACTAATCTTATTTATTAGGTAAAAGAAAATGATTAACCCAAAAAAATTAATTATGAAAAAATTGAAGTACATTATTGTTGCATTTGTAATGGTTTTGGTCGCCTGTGAAGTCGATGATGCTTTAGGTTCTGTAGCACTATCAAATCTTACGGTTAATACAGAGATAAGTAATGATGGATCAGGAAAAGTGATCTTTAAGACTTCTGCTTCAGGAGCAAAGTCGTTTAAATATGAATTTGGAGATGGAACTACCGGAGAATCTCTTACTGGTTTTATTTCTAAAATATATACTACAGTTGGGGAGAATACATTTACTGTTACCATAACTGCAAATGGTTTCGATGGTACAACTATGACAGAAACCGTTGAGGTTTCGATTAATATCCCTGTAATGAATTCAGACTTGGTAAATTTACTTACCGAAGGTACTTCAAAGACATGGTTCTTGGCGGCAGCACAACCGGGTCATTTAGGATTAGGACCTGCAAGAGCTGGTATAGATGGTGATTGGTGGTATCCTAAATGGTATTCTGCTCAGGCTTTTGAAAAATGCGGTAGTGATATTTCTGATTGCTTTTGTGATGATGAACTAACTTTTTCTGTGGATTCAAATGGAGATGTTACATATGTTCTAGATAATAAGGGTCAAACTTTTTTTAATGTTGGGCATAAAGCTGTAGTTGGTGGAACTTCTGACGAAGATTTTTGTTATGATTATGATACCTCTGGAGAAAAGGCAGTTACTATTTCCTCGGTAGAAGGCAATGTTCCAGAAGCAGAAACTACTGGAATGCAAATGGAATTTGCTGATGGTGGTTTTATGAGCTATTATGTTGGTTCATCTACTTATGAAATTCTATCAATAAGTGAAAACTTATTATATGTAAGAACTTACGATACCATGAATCCTGATTTGGCTTGGTATGTTAGATTTACTTCAGCTCCTTCGACAGGAGGTGGTGATGAGAGTTTACAGACTATTTATACAAATCTTGTGTGGTCTGATGAGTTTGATGTTAACGGAGCACCAAACCCTGCTAACTGGACCTACGACCTTGGTGCAGGTGGTTGGGGTAATGGAGAAGCTCAGGAGTATACCGATAGTGCTGATAATGTTATTGTTGAAGATGGTTTGCTTAAAATAACAGCTCGTGGCTCAGGAGTTGCGGGTGGTGCAGTTCATTACTATGATGATGTTACTTTAGTAGCAAGTGGTGGTGGAGTATCTGTAGTTGAGGATTTTGAAGGAACGGCACCAGTTTTTACTGATTTTGGAGGTGCTTCAACTGCTGTGATTAGTAATCCTGATGCGTCGGGTGAGAATACATCAACAAACGTGGGAGAATCAACAAAGAATAATGGAGCAGAAGTTTGGGCAGGTTCTTTTTTCGATGTTGCCGCACCATTAGATTT
>CAXBIJ010000110.1:0-10704 GCA_963975675.1 uncultured Maribacter sp.
CCAAAAATGATGAGCATTTGATTGTCTGTATTCTTCATAAACCCTTTCTATTCTTTATTCTTCAAATATCTTAAAAAGAAAGGCATTATACCCTTATTTTGAGATGCAATTTAGAAATAAAGTCAATATTTTAAATTATTTTTGATTCGCATTATGTCGTGAAAAATAAATAAAATGAAGGTGGGACAATTATGTATTTTAATTTTAAAACATAGAGTTTATGTATGATTTTGGTTTGGTGGGTCTTGGAGTAATGGGACGTAATTTTATCTTAAATGTAGCGGATAATGGATTTTCTGCTTATGGATATGATTTGGATGAAGAAAAAGTAAATTCTTTGAAGACTGAGGGTGGAGATTTAAAAAAGGTTGATGCGTCAACAAACATCAAAACCTTCGTGAAAAATTTAAATCAACCACGCAAAATTATGTTACTGGTACCAGCAGGTAAAATCGTTGACTCAGTAATTGAATCACTACTACCACATATTGACAAAGGAGATATAATTATTGATGGTGGAAATTCATTTTTTACTGATACTAATCGAAGAGAAGGCGAATTACAGAATAGAGCTATTAACTTTTTTGGCGCTGGAGTTTCAGGCGGTGCAAAAGGCGCTCGTAGAGGGCCTAGTATTATGCCGGGCGGTTCAAAATCTGCATATGAACATATTAAACCAATTTTTGAAGCCGTTGCCGCCAAATATGAAGGAGAACCATGTGTTGCTTATTTAGGTCCTAAATCTGCAGGTAACTACGTAAAAATGGTTCATAATGGTATTGAGTACGGTTTAATGCAATTAACATCTGAAATATATGATATTCTTAAAAAAGGAGGTGACTATAACAATGACGATTTACATACCACTTTTGCAAAATGGAATTCAGGAAGATTGAAATCATTTTTAGTTGAAATAACTTCTCAAATTTTTGAGCAAGAAGATGACTTGACTAATGGTCGTTTGGTGGATCAAATACTTGACAAAGCAAAACAGAAAGGTACTGGAAAATGGACTAGTCAAAATGCAATGGATTTAGGTATCCCTGTACCTTCAATAGATGTTGCCGTTAGTATGCGTGAAATTTCTGCGTTAAAGGAAGAAAGAATAAAAGCAGATGCCCTTTACGATAGACCTGAGGTTCCACATATGGATAAGTCTAAATTAGAAGAACTTTCTGAAAAGGCATTGTATTTCTCTTTTATTATTACCTACGCACAAGGGCTGCACCTATTAACAGATGCTTCTAAAGAATATGGTTATAATTTAGATATTTCAGTAATTGCCAAAATATGGCGCGCTGGTTGCATTATTCGTGCTGGCTTATTGGCCGATATTACAGAAGCATTTAAAGTTGAACCAACATTACCAAATCTATTACTTTCACCAAACTTTGTTAGTAAAGTAAAAGAATCGGTCGGTGCCGCTAGGGAGTTAGTTGCTTTTGGAGCACAAAACGGAATTCCGCTTCCTGGATTATCAAATTCACTTACCTATTTTGATGCTTACACATCAAGTAAATTACCCCTAAATCTAATTCAAGCACAACGAGATTATTTTGGCTCACATACCTATGAGCGTTTAGATAGAGAAGGAATTTTTCATACGGAATGGGAAGCATAAAAATTAAACTTTGAAAAAATTAACAATTGTAGTACTTAGCGTTTATTTATCGGTGGCATCTTTATCATTTTTGGGTTCTTGTAAGGACTTGAAGAATGAAGAAATACCTGTTGAAATACTCGACCAGCATATGCTTGACAGGCGAGTAAATAAAGCTATAGTAGATTCACTGATAAGGCAGGTTTACGTACCTATCTATTCTGATATTTATAATCAGACCAGAGATACTAGAACAATGCTAACAGCAACATTGAGTATTCGTAATACGAGTATGCGTGATAGCCTTTTTGTTAGTACAATTGATTATTATAATACCCAAGGCGATTTAGTGAGAAGTTATATTGATTCTCCTATTTATCTTAAACCAATGGAGACTATTGATTATGTGATAGAACAACAAGATAACTCTGGTGGTAGTGGTGCCAATTTTTTAATTGATTGGTATTCTAAAAAGCAATTAAATCCATTATTTCAAGCGGTAATGGTAGGTGGTTTAGGGGCACAAGCGTTTTCTTTTACAACAGAAGGAATTGAGGTAGAACGGTAATAATTGAACTACCACAAATTTTGTAGCATCATATTTACCCATCTCAAATGAATTATAATAATAAATATTTCAAACCAGTTCAAACTTCTATTAACGGAGAAACAACTGATGAAACTATTTTTCATTACAAACAATCTGGCTCTATAGTAACGGCTAATTACCAAGGAGGTGAAATTCTTAAAGGGCATCTATTAGGCATAGTAGATGCTGGAGGCCAAATTAATATGCGCTACCATCAAGTCAATTCTAAAGGGGAGCTGATGACTGGCACATGCCTATCTACACCAGAAGTACTTTCTAATGGAAAAATTAGACTTCACGAAGAATGGCAATGGACCTCAGGAGATTGTTCAAAAGGAAAGTCTATTGTGGAAGAGATTTAATACATCAATTTAAATTATGAAAATCTTAAAAGACAAAGTAGTATTAGTTACAGGTGGAGCCTCTGGTATTGGTGAAATTATGTGCCGATTGCTTTTAGAACGCGGTGCTAATATTATAATTTGGGATATCAATATTGATAATTTAGAAAAGGTAAGATTAAAATATTCTTCATTAGGAAGACTTACAATCATGAATGTTGATGTTTCTAGTATTTCTCAAATTAAACAGTCTGCCAAAGAAGTAATTAATGATTTTGGTGGCATAGACTTATTAATTAACAATGCAGGTATAATCGTTGGCAACTATTTTCATGAACATTCAGAAGCTGATATTACGAATACCCTGAGTATAAATGCAAATGCTCCAATTTATATTACACACGCTTTTATAGAAAATATGTTATTGAAAAACTCTGGACATATCTGCAATATTGCTTCATCTGGTGGGTTACTATCTAACCCAAAAATGTCGGTTTATGTGGCTAGCAAATGGTCATTAATAGGTTTTTCTGATAGTTTACGCCTAGAAATGGAACAGTTAAAGAAAAATATCAACGTTACTACAATAATGCCCTACTATATAAATACTGGTATGTTTGATGGCGTAAAGTCTAAAATTCCTATTCTCGACCCAGAAGCAACTGCCATAACTATTATAAAGGCAATTGTGAAAAACAAAAAAATGGTTTCTATACCTGGTTATATTTATAGGGTTACTCGATTTTCGCAAGCCATATTACCTTTTTCAATTTTTGACTGGTTTACAGGAAATGTCTTAGGTGTTTACAAAACGATGGAGCAATTTAAGGGCAGAAAAGGGTAAAATTCTATCTTGAGATAAAATTATAACTTAACTATAAACGCGTTAAAAATATTTTAAGCTTATCCCAAACAAATAAAATAGATTATGCCCAATTATAAATATTCGATTTACGTAATTGAATTATCTAAAAAGGTGTATTCAGAAAATAGAAAGTTTAGGGAAGCCAATCCTCAATTTAATGGCGTTTTAGAGTGTCTTTACGTTGGTATGACGAGTAAAGAACCTAAAGAACGTTTTGAGCAACATAAAAATGGTTCGCTTAGTAAAAAAGGACATAATCTATCTTCCTCGATTGTGCATAAGTATGGCTTATACCTTCGTGGTAGTCTATACAATCATATCGGACCTATATCGACGAAAGCCGAGGCTTTAAAAATGGAAGAGCAATTAGCTATTGAACTTAGAAGAAAAAGGTATGCTGTTTGGTTTAATTAATATGTAGAATTATACTTAAACCAAATAATAATCTTTCATTACTATTTTCAAATTTTTTCTATTTCGGAATTGGTGTAACCGCGTCAAGTAGCTCATCTCCTATACCATAGTATTTAAGTGCAATGCCAAATGCTACTACAGATAAAATGACACCTACAAGAAAAATAGTATATGTCCAACGTAATAAGGTATATTTATGTTGAAGCACCTTGCCTAAATAATATAAATCCATTGTCAATGAATCATAAATTGACTCTTTATTTTTTATAATGTTCTTTAACTTGGATTTGAAATCATTTAATTCCATGGTGTGAAAATTTCCAAAAAATAAAAAATTAGTATCCTTCTTCTTTATTTCTTATTCAACTAAATCTGTATTATCTACTTTAGGTCGAGTAGCCAACACCGACATAATCATTGACGCTATACTAAATAGTATAAATATCACTGTTGGATAAATAAGATAGGAATTAGTGGGAGTGTCTAGTTTTGGTAATAAATTAGATAATAATAGGGAAATAATGATAGCATTAACTGATAATAGTATATTGGCTTTAGTGTCAGCAATATCACTAAGTTTAATGTGATTTCTTAATTCTATTCGATATAAAGATTGTATTGCCCTTTGTGGGCTATTATCTTTAAGCTTTGCCTTTAAAACCTCCTTTTTTTTGGTTTTTACAGCTTTCTGTATTGAAGAGATTAAAGAAAGCACATTATCCTACTTTTTCTTTTGCCATTTCTCCTTAGCATAATTTGTATAAAACTTATGCTCAATCCTTAATTTTTCTATGAAATTTAATCGCCAAGACTCCAAATCAGGAATATTTACGTCAAAATTTTCCGATTCAAGTCGTAACAAACCTAATAATTCCTCAAAATCTCCATACGCATAAAACGATGTTCTAACATCCTTCAGTATTGCTTCCTCCTCATTTTCAGGTTTTTTAGTATTCCAGGCGCTTTCAATAAGACCTGCAACTGCTTTAATATCTGAAGAATCAACATTTTCTTTCAAAAGAAAAGTATTCGCCAATTCTACACTTTGGGCTATATGGTCTTCATAATTAACCGCGAAACCTGCATTAAGAAAATATGAGGCTAATAGAACCCGATTTTTATCCACATTTGATGTAGTATTTTTAGCAAGAATTTTATTTGCCTTTTTCACCTGTTTTATAGTGTATCCCTGACTGTGAAAAAGGAAATTTTTATTGAGTTGTTCTGATAGTAATTGTTTAATATATTTTTCTGCCTTATTTACGATGGAAGTATTCATGAGATTGAGATTTATTACAGCATTAATTATTTTAAATTATATTTAAGGGTATAACTAACGAACCAAAAAAATTACTGCTTGCTTTCAATACAATTAAAACAAGCTAACTGTTCTTTAGTTAAATTTAAATCCTCTGAACCATTTAGTGGTTCCTTTAGATTTTCACTTTCAGCTATAACTTTTTTAAATTGAATTGCATATTCAAGTAAATTATTTCTTCTTTCAATTATCTTATTAATTAGTTCGCTGCCATCCAAATCAGTTATTTGTTTAGGCCAAACCGAAAATGAAGACGAAATGGCCTTGTCTGTGAGCAAATGTTGTAATTGAATAGCCTCTTCTTTAAAAATCGATTCAGGAATATCCCTCATAAAATAAATATCAAATGACGAACCTAAGCCTTCTAAAAACTCAATTTCCTTTTCAAAAGATTGTACTTCTGGTAGGAAAATTTCATTAGATATAATAGTCGGTAATACACCTTCTAAATGGAAAAATGCATTGTCGCGATCACAGGGCAATGGTATAGCCGCGATAGAATCTCCTAAATTTTCAATAGCCCAGCCCCATTGTTTTGAATGACGGTCCCAATCACCTATCATTAAATCGAACAATCGAGCTCTCACTAAAGAACGAGCATCAATAGAAACTTTATTAGAATTTCTTAATTTTAACTTTTGTAAATCTTCTGTATCAATTATTGAGTCAATATTTTTTTGTCCTAACCAATGTGCATTTCCTTCTGTTTCATATTCCAATAAAAATAACCTATTACCAAATTTTTCATTATAACCTTTAAGCTTTTGTTGCTTAGGAAGAAATACTAATCTTGGCCGTGTATTTAAAATATTGGCTTTGTTAGAAAGTTGTGCGACAACTAATGCCGCATATGGATGTTGTGCAGAAATTCCATCAACAACTATATTCTCTATGCCTAAGGTTTCAGCAAACTTTGGTATTAATGGTGAAGGATCTTTGGTAACACTTCTTAATGTCACCAATGTGCCATCATTTGCCACTAATTTTAGAGAATGTGTTTGATGTCCTCCACCCTCATCCACTATTTGCACATTACCCATTAAGGTATCTAAAAACAGAATTGGCACCATTACTGGTGTTGACCATGCATTTCTGTATTGTTCACCTTGAATTAACTTTTTAATCCCATTCGCCTCATATAGCGTACTAGCGGCAACCTTAACAGAATCAAAATCTTTAAAATTAATTGAGTTCAAATCTGACATACCCAATATTTCACAAGTTTGAAAAGTTTTATTCGTTGTTGAGACTGACCAATAAGTTAGTCCAACAAATAGCACCAACATAATTACCAAGAAAACCAAAAATTTTTTCAACACTTTCTAATTTGATTTATATACTCACAACATTAATTATTTTTCAAATAGAACTTTTCTCTAAAAAAATTAAATTTTAGCTTAAAACCTTAAAATTTAGGTAGATTTTCTTGTGATAAAATGATTAAATTTAAGAGTCAAGTTTTGAGTTAAACTAAAAAAATCTTCTATGAACGGATTAATAATGGATTACCCACTGACCACCACTACTATTTTAAAGTACGCCAAAAGTGCTTTTCCTCACAAGAAGTTGATCTCATACCTTCCCAATGGAAAACGTCATGAATATACTTACGATGAACTTGAAAAACGTTCGTGTCAATTAGCAAATGCACTTAAAAACAAACTTGGTATTACTAAAGGTGATATGGTAGGTACCTTTGCTTGGAATCATTATCAACATGTTGAGCTATACTATGGTATACCAGGTATCGGAGCCGTATGCCACACAATTAATATTCGGTTGTCTTCCCAACAAACCGAATTCATTATTAATCACTCTGAAGACAAAGTAATTTTTGTAGATGCAACTTTAGTTCCTTTACTAGAAAAAATAGCCCCCAAATTAGAAACTGTAGAGAATTATATAATTATTAATGCTCCAGAAAATTTTAGCACTACGCTCATAAACACGCTTTACTATGAAGATTTAATTGAGAAACAATTAGACACCATAGAATGGCCCATTCTTAATGAAAATGATGCTTGTGGCATGTGTTACACCAGTGGCACCACAGGTATGCCTAAAGGTGTGCTTTATTCGCATAGGTCTACATATTTGCATGCGATGACCATATTATCACCAAATGCAGGTAATTATAGTAATGACGATGTAATTCTTTTGATAGTCCCGCAATTTCATGTTATGGCATGGGGTTTTCCATACATGTGTCTATTAACAGGTTCAGACATGGTAATGCCATCTTTACATCTACAACCTGAGGCGATTATAAGAATATTAGAAAGTGAAAAAATAACCAAAGCCAACGGTGTGCCTTCCATTTGGATGGGTGTTTACGAGGAAATGAAAAAAAATCCTCCAAAAGAAAAATTAGCGCTAGAAGAATACTTAGTAGGAGGCTCTGCATTGTCGGCTAGTTTAATTGAGAATTTTGAAAATGATTTTGGTATAAAAGGTGTTCAAGCATGGGGAATGACTGAAACATCACCGCTTGGTACAGCTAGTAGGTTACAAAAGAGACACAACTCATTATCTAAAAAAGAGCAAATTAAAATACGGGCAAAACAAGGCATTGAATTTCCAGGTATCGAAATGCGTATTGTCGGGGACAATGGTAAGATTGCTCCTCGTGATGGTAAAACTATGGGGGAGTTACAGGTGAAGGGTGCTTGGGTCATAAAATCATACTTTAAAACCAATAACAGAGATAATTTTACAGATGATGGTTGGTTTAGAACAGGAGATGTAAGCACTATTGATGCCGATGGATACATGGAAATTACGGATCGGACCAAAGATTTAATTAAAAGTGGTGGCGAATGGATTTCGAGTGTTGCATTAGAGTCAGCATTAATGGCACACCTTAAAATCAAGGAAGCAGCGGTAATAGCCATACCAGATAAAAAATGGTCTGAACGACCATTGGCAGCTATTGTTTTGGCGGATATTTCTAAACCTATTTCTGATATTGAACTAAAAGAATTTTTATCATCTGATTTTGCCAACTATCAAATTCCTGATAATTATGTGACCATAGATCAAGTGCCAAAAACCAGTGTTGGAAAATTTGATAAGAAAGAAATAAGAAGACTATATGCAGAAGGAAAACTTAATTAAGTTCAAAGTTTTCCTTCTAGATATAATACTGGTCTAATAATTAGACTTATTTACTTAAGTACATTTTACGTCTTGCATAAAGGTTATAAAATTCATCATCCTTTAAACTATCTATAAAGAGAATACTTTCTCCTGTACTTTTCATTTCTGGACCTAAATTCTTGTTTACATTAGGAAACTTATTAAAGGAGAAGACTGGCTGCTTTATAGCAAAACCTTCAAGTTGAGGATTAAATTTGAAATCTTTAACCTTCTTTTCACCTAACATAACCTTCGTTGCATAATTTACATATGGCTCCTTATATGCTTTTGCAATAAAAGGTACAGTACGTGATGCTCTTGGGTTTGCTTCAATTATGTAAACCACTTCATCTTTTATCGCAAATTGAATATTGATAAGTCCCACTGTATTTAATGCCAATGCTATTTTCTTGGTATGATCCTTAATTTGCTGCATCACCAATTCCCCTAAGTTAAATGGTGGCAAAGTTGCATTAGAATCTCCTGAGTGAATACCACATGGCTCAATATGTTCCATAATACCAATAATATATACATCTTCACCGTCACAAATAGCATCAGCTTCGGCTTCTATAGCCCCATCAAGGTAATGATCAAGTAAAAGTTTATTATTAGGAATTTTACGAAGCAGATCCACTACATGTTCCTCAAGCTCTTGTTTATTGATGACAATCTTCATTCCCTGGCCACCTAGTACATAAGATGGTCTAACCAATAATGGGAAGTCTAGCCTATCTGAAAGCGCCAAGGCTTCGTCAGCCGTTTCAGCAACACCAAATTCAGGGAATGGAATGTCATTATCTTGCAAAAGCTTTGAAAAACTACCTCTATCTTCTGCCAAATCTAAAGACTCGAAACTAGTTCCTATTATTTTTATTCCATATTTAGATAACTTCTCAGCTAACTTAAGAGCAGTTTGACCACCAAGCTGAACGATTACACCTTCTGGTTTTTCGTGTCGAATTATATCATAAATATGCTCCCAAAATACTGGTTCGAAATATAATTTATCTGCAGTATCAAAATCGGTGGATACCGTTTCTGGATTACAATTAATCATAATTGTTTCATAACCACATTCTGCAGCAGCCAGAACACCATGAACACAACAATAGTCAAATTCTATACCTTGACCTATTCGGTTTGGTCCTGATCCTAACACTACAATTTTTTTCTTGTCGGTAACGATACTATCATTTTCAACATATCGTGTACCATCTGGTTTCTCAATTTCTGCTTCAAATGTTGAGTAGTAATAAGGTGTCATCGCTTTGAACTCAGCAGCACATGTATCTACTAATTTATAAACCCTATTTATATTTAACTCCGTACGCTTATTATAAACTTCACTTTCATAACAATCCAACATATGGGCTATTTGCCTATCGGCAAATCCTTTTTGCTTTGCTTCAAGTAACAAATCTTTGGAAAGTGTAGCTATCGTATATTTCGAAATTTCCTTCTCTAAGAAATGTAATTCCTCATATTGCTTAAGAAACCACATGTCTATTTTTGTGATTTCATGAATTCTGCTCAATGGAATTCCCATTTGAATAGCATCATAAATTACAAAAACTCGGTCCCAACTTGGAATTGTTAGTTTACTAATGATTTGTTCATAATCCTTATAGCCTTTTCCATCCGCACCTAAGCCATTTCGTTTAATTTCTAATGACTGCGTTGCTTTGTGCAAAGCTTCTTGAAACGAACGACCAATACCCATTACTTCACCAACAGATTTCATTTGAAGCCCTAATGTTCTGTCAGAGCCTTCAAACTTATCAAAATTCCAACGTGGTATTTTTACGATAACATAATCTAATGTTGGTTCAAATAATGCAGATGTAGATTTCGTAATCTGATTATCTAACTCATCTAAAGTATACCCAATTGCCAATTTGGTCGCAACCTTTGCAATAGGATATCCTGTCGCTTTAGATGCTAATGCTGAAGACCTCGAAACACGAGGATTTATCTCAATTGCAATAATATCTTCCTTCTCATCAGGACTAACAGCAAATTGCACATTACATCCCCCTTCAAAATCCCCAATACTACGCATCATATGAATTGCCATATCACGCATTTTCTGATAGGTTCTATCAGATAATGTCATTGCCGG
This sequence comes from uncultured Maribacter sp., assembly GCA_963975675.1. Taxonomy (GTDB): domain Bacteria; phylum Bacteroidota; class Bacteroidia; order Flavobacteriales; family Flavobacteriaceae; genus Maribacter. The sequence continues at coordinate 10,385 of CAXBIJ010000110.1, forward strand.
TGCCACCGTTATTGAATCACCCGTATGAATACCCATAGGATCCATATTTTCAATGGCACAAATAATAACTACGTTGTCGTTTTTATCCCTTAGAAGTTCAAGTTCATATTCCTTCCAACCCATTAGGGCCTTATCGATCATAACTTCATGAATTGGTGAAATCTCCAATCCGTAACTTAAAAGCTCGTCAAAATCTTCTGGCTTATATACAATAGAAGCTCCAGCACCTCCTAGGGTATATGAGGCTCTAATTACTAATGGGAACCCAAATTCTTGCGCTATCTCTTTTCCTTTCAGAAAAGATGTGGCAGTTGCCTGAG
>CAXBIJ010000111.1:0-10659 GCA_963975675.1 uncultured Maribacter sp.
CAAAATGTTTCATTTTATTATCGTAAAGACCCATCAAGTCATTAGCGAATTTCTCCTTATCAGCACCAGTAGCCTTTTCCAATTTATCATTTAGGATACGTTCTCCATAAACATAAATTGCATTGTTTAATTGAGGGCATGTTTCATAAACCATTTTCCATGGCTCATAAGCAGCATCATAATTTTTAACTTTCGCATGTTCTGAAAAGATAGACAGATTCGTCATACATTCAGGGTTCTGCGCCTGTGCATTACTCACCCCTATCATCCCAAGGAACATTATTGCCGTGAAGTAAAGTTTCGATTTCATTTTTTCTCTTTTTAAAGTGGTTAATGTACTAAATTATTATTAATTGATTTTTCTTTTCTGGAACCAGCGATCGTTTAATGAAAGACCTACATTAAATTTGAAATAGCTCTCTTCTATTAGATTCGCTCTAGTTGTTCCTCTTCTTCCAAATTCAAATCCTAAATTAAGATTAGAGAAACTTCTACCCAGTGGTAAACCTATTCCAAAAGTTATGCCAAAGTTATTGATATCAACATCATTGACTACCATTCCGGTCTTATCTAAGCGCAATCCTGCTCTGTAAGTTACTCGTTTAAAGTAACTTGAAAAAGAATCATGATCAGGAGTAATAAATGCACCAAGTGCAATTGAACTTGCATCATTATAACGTACACTATCTGCTCCTAGAAATACATTTTCAAAAGAACTCATTGCCTGAAAACTATATTCAGCACCTACAAACCATTTATAATCCTCTCCATAACCAAGACCTAAAGTAGTGGTGGTAGGTATTTTTAATTCTGTATTTTTTAAATTTTGAGCATCTAAATCTACTTCAATCTCTTCAATATTTGTCCCTGTAGCTACAGAAAATGAACCAATCTGCCTATCATTTAAAGAAACTAGATTGGCTTGAGTATTTACACGTAAAGATGAATGTAACCTATATCTATCCTTAATTAAAGGAGAATAATTTAAAGCATAATTAAAATCGAAACCATTTACCCTTGAGCTACGACTGTCGAATGTTCCAAATTGAATACCATCTATTTGTTGTAGGCGCTCATTTTCTAAGGTACCATAATTAAAATTAACAGTAGCCCCTATACTTACATCTTTCAGCAGCTCATAACCAACGGAATAAAAAACTCGGTTTAAACCACCCTGGCCAGTGTAAACATTGGTCAACGAACCACTTGCATTAGTTTGTTCCTTTACTAGGTTATACCCAACAGAAGAATAGGGCATAATACCGAATCCCATTCCTAAACCTTTACCTAAACTAAAGCCCAAAGCCAAATAATCTAAACTGGTTATTGAACTTTTCTCTTCTTCGGTAAAACTTTTAAGTCGATACTGTTTATTGGAAACTCCAGCAGTATAGGTCACAAGACCCTCTTTATCCATTACTTCTAAACCCAATTTACCGTAAGCAGCAGGGTTTCTTAAGTTTAGATGGATACTATCTGCATACATGCCTATACCTCCCATCATTTGATTTTCTACCGTACTGGCGTTCTTTAAATCACCGATTCCAAAAAAAGAATAGGGAGAAACAGTACCATCTTGAGCGTACATACCAATAGTGGACATGTATACAATTGCAATTACAATTTTTCTGATCATTTAGTGCTTGTTGTATTCTAGCAAATAATTAAGCCCTTTCAGGAGAAATTTAGAATCCGCAAATATGGTATTTTTTAATCGTTTAGACAAAAATAGTGTGTCACCCCCTGTTAAAATAATTGTTAAATCTTCAAAACGACTCTTATAAAGGTCAATGACGCCATCAATTTCGAGAGTTACACCATTTACGACCCCACTATGCATACAGTTTTCAGTAGTATTCCCAATATAATCTAATAACTCTTTTTTCTCCAATAAAGGCAATTTAGCCGTTTGATTATGCATGGCATTATATCTCATTTGCATACCGGGAGATATGGCCCCACCTATATATTCATCAAAATCATTCAACATATCATACGTAATACATGTTCCTGCATCTATTATAAGATTATTATGGTGCGGATTAAAATAAAAAGCTGCCGTAGCAAGAGCCAAACGATCAACACCAAGTGTTTGAGGAGAGGCATAAGAGTTTTTAAATGGCACTTTTGAAGCATTCGAAAGCTCATGAACCTCACAAAAAATAGCCAAAACGATCATTTGTTCTTTAGAAAGTGCCCCAACACTAGAAATAATTGCACATTGAATTTTCGGATAATTCTTGAAAATTATTTTTACCGCCGCTATAAAATCATATGCAGCAACAGACTCTAAATGAATGATTTCCGTCTTTTTAAATATTGCCAACTTTACACTTGTATTGCCGGCATCAATAATCAAATTCATGTTACAAAGATCATAAATTAAAAAAACAATTCGCTTTTTTTATGAATTAGTTTGTAAATCATAAAATTGAAATTATATTTGCAGCCGCTTATAGCGGCATGGTGCCTTAGCTCAGTTGGTAGAGCAATGGACTGAAAATCCATGTGTCCCTGGTTCGATTCCTGGAGGCACCACAATTAATCCTTACTTAACGGTAAGGATTTTTTTGTTTTAATTCCTATCTTCAATCGCGATAAACGCAACTATTTTGATACAAATTAGCGAAGACAGCTCTTTAAGTTCTTTAGAAAACTATCTAAACTCAAAGAATTGGATTAAGAAAGAGGAACGAATTACTAAAATCACCAAAGCTGGTGAAGGCAATATGAATGTAGTACTTCGTATAATTACTAATATACGTTCTATAATCATAAAACAATCTAGGCCCTTTGTTCAGAAATACCAAGATATACCGGCCCCTATAGAAAGAATTGCAGTCGAAAAATCTTTTTATGATGCTATAGGTATCGGAGGTATCAAAGAAAATTTTCCCGCAATTATCGGGTTTGATTATGAATCTTACATTTTAATTATGGAAGACTTGGGTGATTGCGATGATATGAGTTTTATTTACCACAAACGCACTATCAGTAATCATCAGTTTGAAAAACTTATTAAAATATGCTATCAAATACATAACACTGCAACACCAACCGATTTTCCTTCTAATATGAAAATGCGTGAGTTGAACCACCAGCATATTTTTGTGTTGCCTTTTCTTACAGATAATGGCTTCTCTTTAGACGATATTCAAATAGGTCTACAAGAACTGTCGATGTCCTTTAAAAAAAATGAAAATCTTAAAAAGCAAGTGACTCTAATTGGTGAAAAATATTTATCGAAAGGAAATACGCTTTTACATGGAGATTACTATCCAGGTAGTTGGATGTCTAAAAACGACCATCTTTACGTTATTGACCCAGAATTTGGCTTTGTTGGTTTTCCTGAATTTGACCTTGGGGTAATGGCGGCGCATTTAATCATCGCCACTCACGACCCATCATACATTGAAAAAATTGAAAAAACATATCCAAAAACTATTGATATGAAACTTTTAAAAAAAATTGCCGGTATTGAAATTATGAGGAGATTGATAGGTTTGGCCCAATTACCGTTAAGCAGAACCCTTGCCGATAAAGAACAATTATTACTCATGAGTAAAAACATGATACTATCATGAAATACGTATATCTACTTATCTTAATTTGTATCATTGGATGCAAAAATGAAAATAAACAATTTGATATCCCCTCACCCACCAACAACATTTATGTCGGTGATAAATCGCAATTAGCAGATTCTGTTTATTACGACAAAGTTTTAGGTGCACTTGTGGGATCTGCAATTGGTGATGCCATGGGTGCATCTACAGAAATGTGGCATAGAAAAGACATTCAACTAAGCTATGGCTATATAAACGGACTAACACCCGCAGTGCGAGAACAATCTCCTGAAGGTACTTGGGAACATAACTTATTGGCTGGCGCAACAACCGATGACACACGATGGAAAAGCCTTATGGTTCATTATTTTAAGGCTAATCAGAACGCTATAAACCCAGACAATTTCTCACAATACATTATAGAATACTACCAAAAATTAACGAAGTCTCTCGCAAATAAAGATATTCAAACAAGCACGGATTTACTAGACACACAGGTTGAAAAAATAGATTGGATTAAAGAATGGGCAAGAGTGGCCATAGCCTACAAAAAGGGCAACCAAAATTACCTTAAAGCACAGAATCGTTTTTATGGTGGTGAAATGTCTTGTGCAGGTCAATTATACTCACCCATGATTGGACTTATTACTAAATCTCCTTTAGAGGCTTACCAAAAAGCATATGACTTAAGCCTTTTTGATATTGGCTACGCTAAAGATATAACCGCTTTAGTTTCATCAATGACCAATATGGCCATGAGAACACAAGAACTTGATTCTATTATGAACGCGCCTAAATTCATAGACCCTATTGGGTATGCAGATAGTCGGTTGGTTGGTCGTATACCACTAGCAATTTTAGATGGTGCACAAAAAAACGTTCGCCGAATAAACGACATAGTTTTTGCTGATTCTTTACTATTAAATAACAATACTGTATTTAAAGTACCAACCGGTTACCTTGGAACAAAAACAGATTGGATTCGTCAAGAAATGCTTTATCAAATACTAGAAAAAGATAAGCGTGGCATTGCATTTCACTCTGCAGAAATTTGGCAAATATTAGTTACAGGCCTTGAGTTTGGAAAAAGCGATTTTGAAAAAACTATGCAATTTATAGTTAACTACGGTCGTGATAATGATACCGTTGCCGCAGTTGCTGGCATGATTTTAGGTGCAAAACTAGGCTACAAAGCGCTTCCGCAAGAATTGCGAGAAAAGGTTCTAAAAGTCAACAAAGAAAATTTAGGCATAGACCTAGAAGCTTTGGCAAAAGAAATGATGCAGCAATAAATCTAATCCCAAATACGGGCCACCTTACGCTCGCTAAAATCGTTTATTTTTAATTCATTACTCGAGTTATTCTCAACAGTCAAAACCGTATAGAATTCATTAGGAAATATTTGATTGGTCATCACATATTGCCCACCATTAACAAAAAGCTCCATAGAAGAATGATCTATAAATATCCTAACCTCAACGGCTTCTTGAGGTAAATTTGACATCACCATATTTTGTAAACCTCCGATAAATTTTTCACTAAAATCTACTTTTCCCGATTTGTCACGGTCAAAGGTCACCATTTTATTTTCTCTATCGATTACTATTGCCAAACTATCACCAACTTCGTTGCTGAAATACAATTTCATCTTAGGATTCTTGACCGTGAATCTAATTTCAGATTGATTTCCGTATTTCAACGGCATTTCTTTCTTTTGATTATTCGTTAACTCAAATTGATTAGCTAAATTAGCTTTATCCTCTACACCCTTCATATTATCTAAAGGATAATTTACTAAGAAAACCTCGCCTTCAATTTTACGCAATGTCAATTTTCTAGGTACCGTCATAGCGCTTCGCCATTTTTCTGTTGGCGTATCTCTTGCATAATCCCAGTTACTCATCCACCCAATAAATATTCGTTCATTATTCGGGGTACGATTATAGGTAACCCCCGCGTAATTATCTCGGCCAAAATCTATCCATCGAGATTCTGTTTGGTCTGTTGAAAATGTTGTTCCATCAAAATCTCCGATAAAATATTGTGTTCCACTACCTCCGTTCGGCGCACCTGGGTTAATACTAATTAAAAGAACCCATTTCTCTTCATCGCTTCCTTCAATTTTTAAAGGAAATAAATCAGGACATTCCCAAACTCCACCATGCGCCCCTTTGTCTTTCCCAAACTCACTTACTTTTTTCCATTCCTTTAAATTTGGCGAGTTCCATATTTGCAAATGATTACCTGCTACCAAAAGCATTGTCCAATTTTTATCTTTTTCATTCCAAAAAACTTTAGGATCTCTAAAATCTTTAATTCCATCATTACCGATTACGGGGTTTCCCTCATATTTCGTCCAACTATCGCCATCATCTAAACTGTAGGCAATACCCTGTGTTTGAAAATCATTTTTACCAGACTGCTCTCCTTCCATATCATGATATGTAAAAATCGCAACCATTGCTGGCTTTTCTTTGGTGCCAAAGCCAGATGTATTTTCTTTATCGATTACAGCACTACCCGAAAAAATTAATCCGTGTTTATCTGGAAAAAGCGCTATTGGTTTATGCTCCCATTTTAATAAGTCTTTACTAACGGCATGCCCCCAATGCATAGGGCCCCAAACGGTACTGTCTGGATAATATTGATAGAATAAATGATATTTTCCATTGCTATAAACAAGTCCGTTAGGATCATTCATCCATTTTTCTTCTGGGGTAAAATGAAACTGCGGTCGATAGGGTTCCGTATAATAATCAGATAATTCTGTCTCCGTAGTATTTTCTTGAATTTTCGCATCCTGTTTACAGTTGAAATTGAATATAATAAGCATTAAAAGCACTGATTTTAAAAATACTTTTTGCATAACTTTAACCATAAACTCGTCTTTAAAACTATAAACCTTAGCTACTAAAAATAGTACCTTTACAGCAATGAAGTTAATAAAATATCTACAAGTTTTAAGTTTAATTTCCCTACTATGCTTTTCAAACGTTGTAGTTGGGCAAAAAGATATTGATCGCGCTTTAAAGACGTGGAACAAAGAAAGTATACCCTATATCTATCCTGAAAATTTAACTATATCAGATTCAATTCTATTCTTAGATACTCGAGAAAAGGAAGAGTTTGATGTTAGCCATTTAAAAAATGCGATTTGGGTAGGATATAAAGATTTTGACGAAAAAAAAATTCTTGAAACTATCCCTAACACTTCTCAACCCATTATCGTTTATTGCTCTATTGGAGTTCGCTCAGAAAATATTGGTGAAAAGCTGAAGAAGCTTGGTTATACTAAAATACGTAATCTACATGGCGGTATTTTTGGATGGAAAAATAAAGGCGGCGAAGTATTTAACGACAAAGAAAAAGCAACCGATAGCGTTCATGCATTTAGCAAACATTGGGGTAAGCTTTTGCATGAAGGAATAAAGGTTTACTAGATAGAAATTAGGATAAACAATAAAATTTACTTTGGGAATACTACAAGACAACAAGGCTGAGCGAGATGAAAAGGTAATTGATTTTACACTGGCTAGCTCTAATAATTTATTGCTGATTTTCACAAGAAATCCTGAGCTAGGTAAAGGAAAAAGACGATTGGCGGCAACAGTTGGCGACGAGGCTGCACTAAATATTTATCAATTTCTTCTTCACCATACCGTAAAGATTACCAGTAACCTATACGCTGAAAAGCTTGTATATTACTCTGAAGAAATTTGGGAGAATGACATTTGGGACAATAAACGTTTTGGGAAAAAACTACAAACAGGTATTGATTTAGGTACTCGTATGGCTAATGCTTTTCAAGAAGGATTTCAAAACGAATTTCAAAAAATCATCGTCATTGGCAGCGATATGTTCGATTTATCACAAGAAGATATAGAACAAGCATTTAAAGCACTCGAAAAAAACGATTTTGTTGTAGGGCCAGCAGAAGATGGTGGCTATTATTTACTTGGGATGAAAAATTACATGCCAGAACTTTTTAAAAATAAAAAATGGGGCACCGAAACGGTTTTAAAAGAGACACTTTCCGACCTTAAGGATAGAAAAACTGCTCTTTTAGAAACAAGAAACGACGTAGATTATTACGAAGATATAAAGGACATTGAAGCCTTTCAACCTTTTTTAAAACATATAAATTCATGATTAAAGAACAATTATTAGAATCTGTAGCATACCTTAAAAATAAAGGTTTTGAAAATCCTGAAATCGGAATCGTATTAGGTACAGGATTAGGTAAATTAGTAGATAATATAGAAGACCCAATTGAAGCTCATTACAACCATATTCCATTTTTTCCTTTAGCAACTGTAGAATTTCATACGGGCAAATTAGTTTATGGCACCATCTCAGATAAAAAAGTAGTTGTAATGCAAGGTCGCTTTCATTTATATGAAGGCTATGACTTTTTAGACATCACATATCCTATTCGTGTTATGCACATGTTAGGCATTTCAAAATTATTTATTTCAAATGCTGCTGGCGCTGTTAATCTTGACTATAAAAAAGGCGATATGATGCTTATTGAAGACCACATTAATTTGCAAGGTGGTTCGCCATTAGCCTTTAAAAATGTTGGAGAATTTGGGGAGCGTTTTGCCGACATGTCTGAACCTTATGATTTAGATATGCGTACTAAATTATTAGCAATCGCTAAAGCCCAAAATATTTCTTTAAAAACAGGAGTATATGCTTCTGTAGTAGGACCTCAACTTGAAACGAAGGCAGAGTACAGAATGATTAAAATGATAGGGGCCGATGCGGTTGGTATGAGTACCGTACCCGAGGTTATTGTGGCCAACCATTTATCAATACCTATTGTTGCAGTTTCTGTACTAACCGACGAATGCGATCCAGATAATCTTAAGCCTGTAGATATAAGTGAAATTATTGCCATCGCAGAAAAAACAGAGCCTAAAATGGTGAAATTGTTCCAAGAATTAATAAAGCAACTGTAAGTTAGTTTGTCATTTTACTACCATAAGAAAGCAAAACGTATTTATGAGTAGTTACCAGCCCACAATTAGTATCATTATTCCGGTATTGAACGAGGCAAATTATATTAAGAAGGTGCTTTTGGCCATTTCTAAAAATGCTGGTTCTAATCGCATTAAAGAAATATTGGTCATTGATGGTGGTAGTAATGATGAAACACCTTCTAATGCTCGCGATTATGGTGCTACTGTTATTAATAGCAAAAAAGGAAGAGCCGCACAAATGAATGTAGGTGCTGCCAAGGCAACAGGAGAAATTCTTTATTTTTTACATGTAGATTCGTTGCCTCCAAAACACTTTGACTTGGCCATATTTAAAGCCTTAGAAGAAAGTCATGAAGTTGGTTGTTTTGAAATGCGCTTTAATAGTGATAGTGCTTTTCTAAAATTTTTTGCTTGGTGTACCAAAATCAACCATCAGATTTGTCGTGGCGGAGACCAATCATTATTTATCACCAACAAGCTATTTCATGAAAATAATGGCTTTAATGAAAACTATATCATTTATGAGGATAACGAATTCATAGGTCGCATGTATAAATTAAAATCTTTCAAAATTATATCTGCAGCTGTAACAACTTCTGCTAGGCGCTATGAGGAACGTGGAATGGTACAACTACAGTGGCATTTTGCAATGATTCATTTAAAGCATTATTTAGGGGCAAAACCTCAAGAATTACATCAATATTATTTAAAACATATAGCCATATAAATTTTATTTATCTTCAAAATCTAAAAGCACGCCTTCACTAATCCATTTTGCTAATGCTTGTCGATTATCGGGATCGACAATTCTAACTTGATCCTTAGCATTTCGAATATTACCTATTTCAATAAACGTCATTGCAGGATGTGTTTTCTTAACCAAATAAAGCGAGGTTCTATCTTCAAATGTACCTGCATAACTTCTATTGGGCTGATATTTTTTATACTTAGCTTCAAAAGTTTTGTGAATACTCTCTGCTAGTTTTTTCCCATTCTTACTGTGCTCATGATGATAAAAGAATACATCTATATTTTGACTTACACTTCTACTATCTACATGTGTAACAATTAAACGCTGGTACTTACCTTTATTCGACTTGTAAAGGTCGTTAACGATTTCTACCCGTTGCTTTAATCTGGCTACTTGGTTTAGAGGAATTGTTTTATCAAGATAAGCAACCTCATCATGGTCTATTTCAAGAATACGCTCATCCCTTATTCCGTCGTTTTCATCTTGAATAATAATATAAACCATTGCCCCATGAGCCAAAAGTTCTTTCGCTAATCTTAATGTTATATCATAGGCATATTCATCTTCTGATATAGTCTTACCTGCATATACACCCATTGCACCAGGATCAGGACCACCATGGCCTGAAACCAAATAATAAATATTCCCTTTTAGTCTTTCGCTTTTGAAAATAACCGTCTTATGCTTCTCACCAAAAATGGCATAAGAAGCGCTTTCTAACTTTTTTACATCTCTTGATTGCTTTTCTAAAGAATCGACAATAGGCACCGTTTCTAATATGAACCTCGGTATCACATAGGTTTTACCTGCGATAAGATTCACACTATCTCTTAAATCATGATTATTTAAGGCTACAAACTCATCAAATATGTCATAGGGATTAACTCCTTGCTTTCTTAAAAGGGAAAGAATGCCATCACCAGGTTCGGCCGTAACCGTTTTCAACGAATCTTGACTAATTGCGGCTTGAGTAATAAATACCAATAAAATTAAAAACCTAAACATATGATAAAGGAAACAAAGTTTGTGCCATATTTCAATACAACCTACGGCCTGCAAAATTGAAACTATTCACTGTACTTTTAATAATTATCGCTGATTATTTTTAACGAAGGTTTATTCTGGGGTGTAAATCTGTTGTCATTTAAATCCCCGGCTGCATCATGGTTTGGAAACCATTTCCAAACATAACCACCTGCAAACCATTTCTCCCCCCAAAATTCAGAGAAAATAGCTTCTTTACAATTTGCTTGAGATATCATATTCGGCCTTTCTTCGGAGCGGTCTACAAGCCAAGGCTTCTTCGCAGAATAGTCCATACTTCTATATCCATATTCCGTGAAAAGAATTTGCTTTTGAG
>CAXBIJ010000112.1:0-10649 GCA_963975675.1 uncultured Maribacter sp.
GTAAAACACAATTCCTCCGCATACATCAATTTCACCTTATTTTCTTTACAGGTTTTAATCATAAGATCTGCTTCCTCTAAGTTTAGGCAAAGGGGTTTTTCTACGACGACGTGCTTTTTTGCTTTGGCGATTTTTACGGCTATTTCACAATGTAAATAGTTGGGGGCACCAAGAATAACCATATCAATGTCGTCTAAAGCTAAAAAGGCATCTATATCAGTAAACCAATTTGGAATCTGGTGTTGTTCTGCAAAGGTTTTCACATGCGCTTCGTTGGGAGACATTACCGCAACAATTACAGCATCGGCTACTGTTTTCAGTGCTTCGGCATGAATATTCGCGATAAATTGAGACCCTATGATACCAACGCCTACCTGTTTTTGTTGCGTAATTTTCATAGTTGTTGTGCTTTTAATTGTTCGGCGGCATAGGTTGCAGCTCTTGCGGTTAATGCCATATAAAGCAATGACGGACTTTGATTTCCCGTGCTCGTCATACACGCACCATCAGTGACAAATACATTCTTGCACAGGTGCAGTTGGTTGTGCTCATTCAACATAGATGTTTTTGGGTCGGTCCCCATTCGGCATCCGCCCATTTCGTGTATATCAAGGCCAGGGGCTTGTTTAGAATCGTTTTGTTCAATATCTGTACAGCCCATGGTTTCAAACATCGCTTTACTTTCGGTTAAAAAGTCTTGCACCATCAATTCGTCGTTATCGTCATAATTCACATCTGTAACGAGCTGAGGAATTCCCCAGGGATCTTTATCTGTCTTCGATAAATACACCCTATTGGATGCTTTCGGAATCGTTTCGCCCTGCATATACATATACGCCTGCCAGTCTCCCGGAAGACGAAGACCTTCTTTATAGTCCGCTCCAATACCAGGGCCATTTTCTGGAGCTTCTTGATTTCTTGGTCGTGATGCGCCACTGAAAATAGTATATCCCCCAACAAAGGGCATATCATGCTTGTATACATTTCTATAATTGGCTAGAATAAGTTCTGAGGGATTCCTTCCATAGACATACGTGTCTTTAAAACCTTCAAACTTGCCCGAGGTCCATCCGCGGTAATTATGAAAACCAATATAGCGCCCAAGGATATCATGATCATTTCCTAGGCCATTTGGAAACCGATCAGAGGTGGAGTTTAATAGGATTAAATTTGAATTCAGTGCCGAGGCATTTACAAAAACAATACTGGCTTTTAATTCTTGCCGCTCTCCTGTAGTCGTATCGATATACTCAATACCCGTTGCCTTTTTTTTATCGTCATCATACATGATTTTAACCACCACCGCATCGGAAAGGATGGTTAAGTTTTCTGTTTTTTTTGCTGCGGGCAATGTGCTAGAATTACTGCTGAAATAGGCGCCAAAAGGGCACCCTCGCATGCATAGATTTCTAGATTGGCATTTACCCCTACCTAATGCTAAATGGTGTTCTTTAGGCTCGGTTAAGTGTGCCCATCGCCCATGTACCAAGTGCCTGTCTGGATAGTTTTCTGCTATAGTCTTACTCATGTGCTGTTCCACACAATTCATTTCAAAAGGAGGCAAGAACTCCCCATCGGGCATAGATGCTAATCCATCTTTGTTGCCACAGACCCCAATAAAGTCTTCGACCATATGATACCAAGGGGCCATTTCGGTGTAATCTACAGGCCATTCAATACCATAGTTATATTTGAAAGGAGCTTCAAATTCCGATTGGCTCCACCGTTGGCACGCCCTACCCCATGTCAACGATTTGCCACCTACTTGATAGCCACGGATCCAGTCGAAAGGCTTTTCTTGTACATAAGGCTGATCCTTATCTTTAATAAAAAAGTGAGCGGTGTCTTCGCCAAAACCTGCTGCTTTAGAAATTAATGGATTCTCTTCTTTAAAGGCTTTGGTCATCATACCGCCATGGGGAAAATCCCACGGTTGCAGGTGGGCAGTAGGGTAATCTTTTTTGTGCTCCACATTTCTTCCCCGTTCCACGACACAGGTTTTAAGACCGTTTTCACACAAGACTTTAGCGGCCCATCCACCAGAAATGCCGGACCCAATAACGATGGCATCGTACGTTGTATTCATTTAAACAGGATTCTATGTCTTAAATATAACCAATACTTAGATGAATTTAAAAGCAAAGTGACTTCATGGGATACCTGATTTGTAGCCCTACTCGAAGAAATTCTCAATGCTAATGCTTTTGATTGTTGTAGTGTTCTTTTAGCAAGTCCCTACCAAAATCACCATCAAAATCGCGCCATACCGAGTGTATGTGGTTGGCATTGTTTTGGCTGTTATCAAATTCTATCATAAAAGTTTTGCCCTGTATGCGGTAGTAGTGTGCTTTTCCAAGTTCTGTGGCTCCTGCCCATGCAAACCGAATTTCATCGAGTTCCTCTTTACGGATTTTACTTATTCTCTTCATCGCCTGCTCGGCAGGGATAGTGGAAGCATATTCGTAAATAATGTCCATAACAAGTTTCTTCTGATCGTCAGTAAGATTGCTGACCAATATACCTTCAGGGCCTGGTTTCTCTGCTACTGCCTTGTTGAAGCTCAACACATCGTTATACGCTTTTTTATTAATAATGGCAATTTGTTGCTGACTGCTGCTTAGCATGTTGATGAGTTGTAAGCCCATATCTTCTTCATTTACTAGAGGGCTAAATCCTATTTGTTCACCTTCCATGATCCTTCCTGGGTTTGAACCGAAGAATCTAGGGGTATATGAAACCTTATCTTCAACGGTTGTAAAATGTAGCGAAACATGATGTCCTTCAAATGTCCACATCCATATATCTTCTTGTGTTGGGTCACCATAAATGGATATGTAATACCGTTCTGGGTCACGGTAAACAGAATCTCCTGAACTGGCAGCGAGCACGTTTTCTAAGTCAATGATTTCTTTGGTCTGTTTGTAGCCGGTAGCACTTAATGATGACTGTAGTAGCTTAAAAACTAAATTCTTTTGTTCAGCACGTAGCTCTTTTAACGCTAGGCCTTGTCGTGCATAAGAACTCCATGGTAGAAAGTGCCAGTCGTCTCGGTCATCTGCGTTGAATTCATAGACAATTTGCTCTTTTTGAGCATCTGTCAAAGAATGTATAAACTGGTTGACGATGGTTACATCTTGGGAGAATCCTATTACCGGTAATATACCAACAATAAGTAAAAGGATATTCTTTTTCATTTGTGTGATCATAGTTCAACCATTTTAAAAGGTTAGTATTAGTACGTTATTTTAAAAATACTGCCACCAAAATCATCACAGACATATAAGGCACCATCTGGCCCCTGTGCCAATCCGCATGGGCGGTGTTTTAGTGTGGCATCCGTTGGATTTGCTAAATCGAATCCGGCAAAATTATCTAGAAATATTTCCCACGCTCCACTTGGCTTCCCATTTTTAAAAGGAACAAAGGCTACAAAAAAGCCCTTTTTAAGCTCTGGCGATTGATTGTGAAAAGCGATGAAAGCACCATCTTTATATTTTTCCGGGAACATATCGCCTGTATAGAAAAGAAGGTCGTTCGGACCTAAATGCGCCGGGAAAGCCATTATCGGCTGTATGGCATCTACATCACCTAATTGTTCTCCGTCACCGCCATATTCAGGGGCTAGTATACGTTTCTTCTTAAATTGGTCATAGTAGGTATAAGGCCATCCCGCATTATCATTTTCCTTTAACTCATATAAGGTTTCGGCAGGCAATTCGCCATCTTGTTTTGCGGTGTAGAGTTCTGGGTAGAAATTGTGTAATCCGCCACGGCCATGATCGGTTGCGAATAAAGAGTTCGTTTTAAAATTCCAGGTAATGCCAACTGCATTTTTAATTCCGGTTACATATCGTAAACCATCAGAAAATGTTTGATTCAATTGATCAGCCTTAAACTTCCAGATTCCGCCAGCAGAATCTAAAATGGCGCACGGCATCATTCCGGCACCCTCGTCGTTATCTCTACAGGCATCGTTCCAAGAGCCAATGGTTACATATAAATTGTCTTCATCATCGATGGTAAAAGGCTTGGCATTATCCATACCCATATCAATTAATCCGTCAACAATTTTTTCTGGGGTATTGGTATCTATAACTTCATGAGCAGCATTCATTTTATAGCGAAATACTCCTGAATTTGAAGAGGCATACAGGTAGTTGTCTTTTGCAAGAATTCCGGTACCAGGTACATCGGCAAAGTACTGTTGCTCATCTATGGTACCGTCTTTATCCGTGTCTTTAAGTAAGACAATAGCTTTACCATCTTTCAGTACAGACCTATTGGCATAGATATCGCCATTTTTTGAAATCGTCAGGTGCCGAACAGCCCCTAAATCTTTTGCAATTTCTTCTACTGAAAATCCGTCTAGGGCTTTTAAGATGGTTTCATTGCTAACCGTTTTTTCAGCTGGCTTCGTTTCGCTTTTACATCCCACGAAAAAAGAGGTAAAAATAATGGCGGTTACTACTAAGCATAGGTTTTTGATACTGCGTATTGGTTTCATTGGTTGGTTTTAAAATTGGGTTGTTTTAATGATACTATTAGAAAAGCCCTGCACAATCCATAACCGAAAACTGGCATTTGATGTTAGCGTAAAGACCTAAACCTAGTATTCAGAAATTAAGACTATAATATCGGAGTCAACACTATATTTCTATAGGCAACATTACCGTGATCCCCTTGTAAATAAATTGGGCCTGGCGCAAAAACATCAGCGCTTATCGCTCCACCAGTTGGTCCTTCTGCAGGGGCGTTATCTACAATCTTTTTACCGTTTAAGATGACAGTGATATGGCGGTCTACCAAGGTAATATCCATCGTTTGCCATTCACCAGCGGGCTTTTCAGCATTTTCACTTGGGGTAACGCGGCTATAGACAGCACCCATATTGTGACTGTCAAGTTCCATACCGTAGGAGTCTACCACTTGTATTTCATACAAACCTCTAAGGTATACGCCACTGTTATTTCCCTTAGGGACATTCACCTCTAGTTTTAGGTTAAAATCTCCAAATTCTTGTTCGGTACGTAGGTTGCCATAATAGATATGCTCGCCATTTTCGGGTTGTACGGGGTCATTCTGCATGGTGCCGTTTACTACCTTAAAACCATTGGCCATGTTTGGGTCAATTGGTCTCCAACCCGTCATATCCTTTCCATTAAAAAGTTTTATAGGCTTGCCAAATTTAAGCGTGGTTAAGTCTGGTGCAGCCCCTGGTGCAGGCATCCGTTTTCCTGTAAAATAATTGAGTTGTTCCCCATTTCCTCCCCACGATGGTCCGGTCATGGTCCCTGCAATGTCATCGTTCATTTTGGTAATGCGTAGGGTCCAGGTTTTAATATGTTTTCGCTCGGTGCCTTTCAGCTCCTGTTCAGAAGTACGGGTTACTACTAAGGTATTTTCTTCTACCAAGTATATATCTGAAACAGGAAGCACACTGCCCCCGATCCATAACAGTTCTCCGTCTAAAACGCCTTGTTGCTCATGCACTTTAAGCCAACCAACGCCACCACCTACAATATCAATGCCCCATGTACCGATAAAACTATTTTCTAGTTCGGTAGATGATGCACAGGGTGTGTTAGCAAATAGGGGACTCGTTATTATAACGGTCATAAGGGCAAGTACTAATTTTTTCATAATCTTGATTTGTTTTATGGTGGTAGTTTGGTGATACCATTTCATGGTACCTCTTATAAAAGTAAGGATTTATTTAGTACCGAAAACCTAATGGGCAATGTTCAAACATGTTCGTGTTGAGGAGCGAAAAACGTAACAACTTCCATAGCGAAACACCCATCAAAAAAAATAGGGTTTTAATGAAGCACAACCCTTTATACTAACAATTTTAACCCGCTTAGATTACGAATTCAGAAATTAACATTTCCTTTAACATTTTCTTTTCCTTAGGAGTCAGTTTCTACCCTACAAATTCTTAAATTTCTGATTCAAACAAACCAATTCAAAAATGATTTTAAAAAATTCTAGGCGCAAAGTCGTAGTACTGACTATTGCACTAGCCATGTCATGTATACCGATGATTATGGCTCAAAATGTTCCTTCCCCAGAAGATGTGTATGGTTTCAAGGTGGGTGCCGACTACAAACTGGCCGATTACACACAGATTGAAGACTATTTAAGTAAACTAGATGATGCTTCTAACCGAGTTAAAAAAGTTGAAATAGGCACTACGGTCTTAGGTAGAAAAATGTACATCTTATTCATATCTAGCGAGCAAAACCTAACGCAACTCGATAAGTGGAAAGACATCAGTACCAAATTGGCACGTGTACAGGTTACTGAAGACGAAGCTTTAAAACTTTCAGAAGAAGGTAAAGCCATAGTTTGGGTAGATGGTGGTATGCACTCTACCGAATTGGCACATGGTCAAATGACCTCAGAACTGGCGTATACCTTGGCCACTTCTGAGACTACCGAAATGAAAAAAATTAGGGAGAATGTTATCACCATATTGATGCCGGTAATGAACCCTGATGGGTTAGATATTGTTGTTGATTGGTATCGAAAGAATATGGGTACGGCGTATGAAACATCACGTCCGCCAATTTTGTATCATTATTACATGGGCCATGATAACAATAGAGACTGGTTTATGAATACCATGCCAGAGACCTATAATGTGACTAAGATTTTGTACAACGAATGGTATCCACAGATTGTGTATAACCACCACCAAACGTCACCCTCATGGACCAAAATTTCATTACCGCCATATGCAGATCCTGTGAACCCAAAAATTCACCCTGCTATTACAGCTGGGGTGAGTGAAGTAGGTTCAGCCATGACGAAACGATTTTCATTGGAGAATATGCCGGGGGCAATCGCTGATAATTTTTATACCATGTTCTGGAATGGTGGAGGCCGAACTACACCGTATTACCATAATATGATCGGTATTTTGACCGAAACGGGTCATACCACGCCAACTCCTCGATTTTACGACCCAGAGAAATTACCAAAGACGGTCGCTGGCGGCACACCAACCGATGGTACCGATATTATGTACCCAGACCCTTGGAAGGGTGGCGAATCACATTTTCGCGATGCGGTAGAGTATATGTTGACCGCTACGTGGGCAACCTTAGACTTGGCAGCAGACCGTAAAAGCAACTACCTACACAACATTTACAAAATGGGCGCTTCGGCCATCGAAAAGTCGAAAAAAGAAGGTCCGTATGCCTATGTAATTGGTAAAGACCAATGGGATGCTTTTGAGTCTGTAAATCTTGTAAACGTATTGCTTAAAGGCGGAATAGAAATTGAAAAGGCCACGAAGAATTTTGAGGCCAATGATAAGAAATATGAAGCAGGTTCGTATGTGATTTATACAGGACAAGCGTTTCGGCCGTATTTGATGGATTTGTTGGAAAAACAGAATTACCCAACCCGTTTTCAATATCCTGGTGGACCACCAGATACCCCGTATGATTTAGCGGGATGGACCTTACCTTTTCAAATGGGCGTTGCGGTAGATAAAATTGCAGCACCTATGGAAATTGCTACCGAAAAAGTAGCTGAGGTAGCCAAGTATTATGAGGGCGAAGTAAAGGGCAAGGCGTCTTTTGGTTATGCATTGAGCGCCAACACGAATGCCTCGGTAATTGCCACCAACAAAATATTAAAGGCAGGCGGTACGGCATACAAAACCAAAGCGGCTTTTAAATCGGGTAAAACAAACATTCCTGCAGGGTCGTATATCGTTTCTGGGGGTAGTGCGTCTATCGATGCATTGGCTAGCGAATATGGTCTTGAGGTTACGGGGTTATCTGCAGAACCTAAAATTGAAATGACTAAAATTCACCTTCCTAAAGTGGGTCTGTACAAGTCTTGGGTATCGAATATGGATGAAGGTTGGACACGTTTTATAATGGATGAATATGCCTTTGAAACTGATACCTTACATGATAAAGATATTCAAACAGCAGACTTGTCTCAATACGATGTGTTGATACTGCCTTCGCAACGCGTAAAATCACTTTTACATGGAAATTCTACCTTAGAAATGCCAGAAAAATTTACGGGTGGATTAGGCCTTGAAGGTTCTGTAGCGCTAAGCAACTATGTAAAAAACGGCGGTACACTAATGGCTTTTGATGAAGCTAGTAATTACGTGATTGAACAATTTGGATTACCGATTAAAGATGCTACCGCGGGTACCGATAATAAACAATTCTTTATCCCAGGATCCTTGATTAAAACCGGCTTTGATACTACGCACCCCTTGGCATTTGGTATGCAAGATACGGTAGCGGTATCGTTCAATAAAAGCCGCGCGTTTGAGATTGAAAAACAAGAGAAAAAAGGAGAAGGAGGTACAGAAGATATTAAAGATGCCCCTGTACCTGAAATTGAGGTGATTGCCAATTATGCCGAAAAAGACTTGCTCATGAGCGGGTGGGCTATGGGCGAGAAAAAATACATTGCTAAAAAGCCGGCTATGGTCAAAGCAAAATATGGTAAAGGTGCTGTGGTGTTATTTGCGTTTCGGCCACAGTTTAGAGCACAACCTAGGGGCACGTATAAACTTATTTTTAATACGATATATGAGGGGGCTTCGGATTGAGATGGGTAAGGAAGATCAATTTTTATAAATGAATAAGAGCAGCCCAAAGGCTGCTCTTATTGGGTTAAATAGAAACTTTGAATAAAATTCTTACACGCTTTTTAACGAATGAAAATTAAATCTAAACAGACTATTGGTATTTACCTTACGGAAACCGGTAACCACGGTAAGTAAATTGAGTATGACGAAGTAGCAAATGTCAGTTCGAGTGTTTTCAAACAAAGGAGAGTGAGACTGAAAACTTCTAGTTACCGGGTCGTATCGGACGTAGTACACTTCACTTATCCGGGTTTTTGCACACAATTATCTCCTACTGACAACATTTTGTAGGAATTTACTTATAAAAGTAATTATTTAGAATTTCCAATTAAGTTCCGTTTAATCTAAATTAATCCACACCATGAATGAATTCTCGCAACGTAGGGTAAAACTTGTATTTATACTTTCCCTAATCACTACAGGCATTTCGGCACTATGGTTTTTTCTGGCTAGAAGTCTAAATTTGAACGAATTGAGTTTGTACATTGGAGCAACGATACCTTTTTTCATCTGTTCCGCTATCATCTCAAAGGTAGGCAACCTGACCCTGGCACGTTTTATTTATCTAGTCGCCTTTAATATTAGCGTTGCCATAACTTCTTCTTTCATAGGAAAGGCAGGTAGTGTTGAATTTATATTACTATTTGCCATGGCATTACCCTTTGTGTTTTTCTCATTTAGACGGGAAAAATCCTACGTCGCACTTTTTCCTTTGGTATCGATAGTACTTTGGCTTCTTCTCCATGTTACAGATTTTAATTTATTTACCATTACAAAGATGGATACGACACTTGCAGACACGTATATTTATCCCGTATCTATTTTCACTACTGCGGTGCTTGTGACCTACCAATTGATATTTTTCTCCATGATTAATGCTCGCTATTATTCTAATATACAAGATGAACGGGAAGATGCCATTGAAGCATCTAATACCAAGTCACAGTTTCTAAGCATGATGAGCCATGAGATACGAACGCCTATGAATGCTATTATAGGACTCTCCCATATTTTGGGAGATACCAATCCAAAACCAGATCAAGAGGAAAATATAGAAGCCCTAAACTACTCGGGCAAAATACTATTGAATTTACTGAACAATGTATTGGATTATAGCAAGATGGAAACAAGCGGTGTAACCCTTGATCCCATTGCTACAGATGTTATGTCGGCTGTAAAGCAGATAAAAAAGATTCATGAGCCAGGTTGTTTAGGGAAAGGAATTACGTTTAAATTAGAGGTCGACGAAAAACTTCCAACGTTGTGGTTGGATATTGTCCGGTTTAACCAGGTCATAAATAATCTGGTCTCTAATGGCATAAAGTTTACGAAACAAGGAAGTGTAACCCTAAAAATTACAAAACAGGAAGACCGTAATGGTAATGTGTGTATGCGTACCGAAATTATAGATACCGGAATTGGTATTACAAAAGAACAACAAGAGAAAATATGGCAGCCATTTGCCCAAGCCTCTATTAGTACAAATCGCTTATATGGTGGTACGGGATTGGGCCTACCTATCGTAAAAAGTATCGTAGAAGCCATGGGGTCTACCGTACATATAGAAAGTGAAGTAGCACAGGGTAGTCGTTTTTACTTTGATTTAGAAGTAAAGTCTATTTCTAACGAGAAGTTGAACCAAGATAGTGGGATAAAAGAGCGTAATCTAAAAGGTAGAAGAATACTACTCGTAGAAGATAACAAAATAAATATCATGGTAGGCAAACAGATATTAGAGAGGGCCAACCTAGTGGTAGATGTCGCCTTTGATGGTCTCATGGCGGTAAACATGGTCAAAGAAAATGAGTACTGCGCTGTTCTAATGGATATTCAAATGCCCATAATGGATGGGTATACCTCTTCCTTAGAAATAAGAAAATTCAATACCACCTTACCAATTTTAGCGCTATCTGCCTCGGTATTCTTAGAAGTAAAGAGCAAGATAGAACAGAGCGGCATGAACGGATTTATTTTTAAACCCTTTGACCCCGAAGACCTTTACAACAGAATTGAGGCGGTGATAGAT
>CAXBIJ010000113.1:0-10599 GCA_963975675.1 uncultured Maribacter sp.
TCAACAAGGAGCTGTAATTACCAAGGGTGAATTATATCAATGGTTCGAAAAGGTAATTGAAACCTCGTAGAACAATTCGTTGTTTATATTATTAATTCATAATTGTAGTCTTACCTTTTGAAGGCTATATTTGTAGTACAATAAAAATTTAATGGCACAGAAACCATCAATACCTAAAGGAACACGCGATTTTGCACCATCAGAAATTGCAAAGCGTAATTACATTTTTGATACCATCAAGAGAAATTTTCAAACCTATGGTTTTCAGCCTATTGAAACTCCTTCTTTTGAGAATTCAGAAACGCTGTTAGGTAAATATGGTGAAGAAGGTGACCGATTAATTTTTAAAATTTTGAATTCTGGTGATTTCATCAGCAAAGTTGATGATAAAACATACAGTGATAAGAATTCTAATAGTTTAGCCCCTAAAATTACAGAGAAAGCGTTACGGTATGATTTAACCGTGCCCTTTGCTCGATATGTAGTAATGCATCAGAATGAGCTAGATTTCCCATTTAAAAGATATCAAATTCAACCTGTATGGCGCGCAGATAGACCTCAAAAGGGTCGTTTTAGAGAGTTTTTTCAGTGTGATGCCGATGTAGTAGGTTCAGATTCATTGTTGCAAGAGGTAGAATTGATTCAATTGTATGACGGGGTATTTTCTGATTTAAAATTAGAAGGTGCTACCATTAAAATGAATAATCGAAAAATTTTAGCAGGTATAGCTGAAGTAATCGGCGCAAAACATTTATTAATCGATTTCACAGTAGCCCTAGATAAGTTAGATAAAATAGGCGAGGAGGGCGTTAAAAAAGAAATGTTGGCCAAAGGTATTTCTGCAGAAGCGATTGAAAAAGCAGCGCCTTTATTTGAACCTCAAGGTAGTAATGTGGATCAGCTAAATCGTTTAGATAATTTATTAAAAGATTCTGAAGAAGGGCAAAAAGGGTTAGAAGAGCTTCGTTTTATTATGGAGACTATTTCAACATTAGGATTACAATCTGCAAAATTAGCTATAGATGTTACCTTAGCTCGTGGGCTTAACTACTATACAGGAGCCATTTTTGAAGTTTCTGCTCCAAAAGGAGTATCTATGGGATCTATTGGTGGAGGAGGTCGTTATGATGACCTTACAGGTATTTTCGGATTAAAAGATGTAAGTGGAGTCGGAATTTCTTTTGGGTTAGATAGAATCTACCTCGTGCTTGAAGAGTTAAATTTATTCCCTGAGGCTGTCGATAAGTCTTTAGACGTGCTTTGCCTTAACTTTGGGATTAAAGAAGCACTAGCATCCTTAAAACTGGTTACTGAACTTCGTAAGAGAGGGATAATGTCAGATTTATATCCTTCGGATGTGAAAATTCAGAAACAATTTAAATACGCCAACAATAGAAAGGTACCTTATGTGATATTATTAGGTGCCGAAGAACTAGAGAATAATAGTTTTGTGGTAAAATATATGGAGAGTGGTGATCAAATTACCTATGCACTTTCTGAAGTAGATAAATTTGTTTCAACGTTAAACTAGCTTCTTAACCTTTTTTAATATTTCGGTATAGTATTCTTTAGAATGTGGTACATATTGTTTAGCTAATTCTTTATCGTTTAATTCCATTGTAAATTGAACGGGAGATATTAATTTTAGGTCATCAACTTCGCTTTCTTGTTTGGTAAGATGTATTAAAGAAACCTTTAATTCGGATAAAAATGTATGATGATACTCACAATCGATGAGTTGTTCAGAATGTTTTTGAATGGATTTAAATACACCTACTTTATTTAACTCTTTTCCTGCAATTGCTAAACCTATTTCCTCATGTACTTCTCTAATTGCAGCATCTATAATTGATTCACCCGCACCAATGTGGCCTGCAACAGATACATCCCACAATCCCGGATGAATATCTTTAGTGGCACTCCGTTTTTGCAACAGTAATTCGCCATCTTTTGTATAGAACCATATATGAACAGTTGCATGAAAGAGCCCTTCTCTGTGAGCTACAGACTTCATTGCACTTGTTCCTAATGGTTTGCC
The DNA here is from genome assembly GCA_963975675.1 of uncultured Maribacter sp. GTDB lineage: Bacteria > Bacteroidota > Bacteroidia > Flavobacteriales > Flavobacteriaceae > Maribacter. The sequence goes on from CAXBIJ010000113.1 coordinate 2,039, forward strand.
TTCGGCATTTAAAATGTCTATGAGTTCATCCATATGGTAAAAAAAAACCCTCCTTAAAATTGGAGGGATTATTATAGTTTAATCGAAATAGCTGAAGGTTTCTCCATCTTTAATAGTTAATAGTGTCTCGTAAATTAATCGAATAACATTCTCAACATCATCTTTATGAACCATTTCTACAGTAGTATGCATATAACGCAAAGGCAATGAAATTAAAGCAGAAGCAACTCCACCATTACTATAAGCAAAAGCATCGGTATCTGTACCTGTTGCTCTTGAAGCAGCCATACGTTGAAAAGGTATTTTTTTGGCTTCAGCAGTTTCAAGAATACGTTCTCGAAGTTTATTTTGTACCGCAGGTGCGTATGAAACTACAGGTCCGGCACCAATTTCAGTATGTCCTTGAATCTTCTTCTCAATCATTGGAGTAGTGGTATCATGACAAACATCTGTTATGATAGCAACATTTGGTTTAATGGTATTGGTAATCATTTCCGCACCTCGTAAACCTATTTCCTCTTGAACGGAATTTGTAATATATAGTCCGAAAGGTAATTTTACCTTATTCTCATGTAAAAGACGCGCTACTTCTGCAATCATAAATCCTCCTGCACGATTGTCGATAGCTCTACAGACGAATTTGTCTTTATTTAAAACATGAAAAGTATCTGGGTAGGTGATAACGCAACCTACATGGACACCCATCTTTTCCACTTCAGCTTTATCTTTAGCTCCTATATCAATACTAATATTGTCTAATTTAGGGGCTAATTCTTCTTTCTCACCTTTACGTGTGTGAATTGCTGGCCAACCAAAAACTCCTTTTACAATTCCTTTTTTGGTGTGGATATTTACCCACTTCGAAGGTGCTATTTGATGATCACTACCACCATTACGTATAACATAGATTAAACCATTGTCGGTAATGTAATTTACATACCATGATATTTCATCAGAATGCCCTTCAATAACAACTTTGTATTTTGCATCAGGATTTATTACACCGACTGCAGTACCATAAGTATCTGTAATAAAAGTATCTACATATGGCTTCAGGTAATCCATCCACAATTTTTGTCCTTCTAATTCATAACCAGTAGGAGCAGCATTATTCAAGTATTTTTCAAAAAAGTCTAGAGACTTTTTATTAATAATTTTTTTATCAGCCATCAATGTAATTTTAAGATACAAACTTAACAATATTAGCGTTGTATTAATAATAACCTTCTATAATTATCGTTAATTTTGGCAAGACTTTTGCTTAACCCATGTTAATGAAATATAACTATTTACTGATTTTATTTTTCTTGACCAGTTTTTCTATTTGTGCTCAAATAGAGGAACAGGAATTGGATTCTGTATCGGAAAAAATGATCATTATTTCGGGTGATTCTCTCATGCAGAATTCAATTGCTTTAGAGGAAGCGTATGTTTTCGGGAAACTTAAGTTTTCATCTTACGATGATAAATTACGATACTACATATTGCGAAGAAAGACAGAAAAAGTATATCCGTATGCAAAATTGGCTGCAGAAAGATTAGTGGAACTCAATGATAGTCTCACTGGTATGAAGAATAATAGAAAAAGAAAGAAATACACTAAAAAGGTACAAAAGTATATCGAGGAAGAGTTTTCGGAAGAATTAAAAAAACTTACACGTACAGAAGGTCAAATATTGGTAAAACTAATTTACCGACAAACAGGTACTACTGCATTTGATTTGGTAAAGGACCTTCGTAATGGTTGGCGTGCCTTTTGGTATAATACAACAGCCAAATTCTTTAAGATTAGTATTAAGGAAGAATTTCACCCAGATGTGATTGAAGAAGATTATTTAATTGAAGATATTCTTCAACGTGCATTTTCAAATGGTAAATTAGACCGACAGGCGACGGTATTAGACTATGACTATGATAAATTGTATAATAAGTGGAAGAAAACTACAAAAATACCTAAAAACTAATTCGATTTAGTTTTAACCCCGAACACAGAATTTACAATAGTTTTTATTCCCTTGAATCCCATGAAAATGGCATATGAGGCTAATATAATTCCGAGAATGCATACTGGCCAAAATAGAAAATGCTCTTGATTTTTAAATGCTTGCCATAATACTAATGGAGCCGTAAACATTAAGACTACAGTAAATCCCAAACGTTTTAGCCCAGTTACCAGCATATCTTTATCAGTTCTTCTCATTATCTATAACTATACTTTTTTTATATTCTTGAACTATGGCAAAATAACCTAAGGCAAAATTATTGTTGCGTGAAACATTGTCAAATATTTCTGAATTGTCAATACCAGTTATATTGGTGATATTTCCTCTAACTGTGGCAGCAGGAGTTTGAAAAGGCCCTTGGTCTCCACCAGATTGAACTATTATTTGATTCATATAATTATAAAACGGTTCATCTGCTCCTAGTAGCCCTATGTTGATAGTTACATTTGTGTCTAAGGCTAAATTTGATTCGTAAAAATAAGAAAATACAAAAGATTGACCTTGGTAGAATTCATCTTCAGTTACCAAGTACTCGTTGAAATCAAAATCTAAAATATAGAAATCGTCACGCTCGCCATTATCCGTAAATGTAACGATAACTTCGATTTCATCACCCGAAAATAAAGTTTGATTCCCTTGTTCTAAAGAATCTATAGGAACTGATTTTACATAGGTGGTAGTAGCGAAATAGCTTTCATCACTTGTTGTAATTAACAATTGAAAAACATCACCTTCGTTTATATTACTTACTCTAATTCTTTGATCACTATCAAATGATGGGTCTGGCACCCATTTTCCACTACCGGGTTCAAGTTCTACTAAATTCGAAATACCACCACCTTCTAAGATTTCTGGAGCATCAGGGTTTGGTGTGCCATAATATATAACGGCACTCTCTAAATTGGCAATGGTGTTGCTTTCAAAAAAGGAACTACTTTCTGTCACCACAATTTCAACAGGTAAATACTCTTGAGTTTCATCTACTCTTATAACACCATTGACAATCAACCTTGTATCGTCATTAGGCAGTTCCAAGTCAATGACATCTTCACAGGAAACAGTCAAAAAAATAGTTAACAATATTAGTATAAAACGTTTCATCGATTAAAGTTTAAAATTATACGTTACTGCTGGTACAATACCAAAAATAGAAGTTTTAACCGCTTCATTTGCACCAGTATCATCATTACGTCTAAAGTTAATAGAGGCAGCATTTCGCCTATTATATACATTGTACAAACTAAATACCCATTCTCCTTTGATTTTTCTGTTGATGTTCTTTTTTGGGGTTAGTGTAGCCGATAAATCTAGTCGATTATAAGCAGGTAATCTTTGCATGTTACGCAATCCGTAATAAGGTACTGTTAAACCTTGAAATTCAAATTGACCAATTGGGTAATTAGTAGGTTGACCAGTTTGATAGGTAAAATTACTACTGAAATTCCATTTTTTATTTAAATCATAGCTTAAAAATACAGAGATGTCATGCGTTTTATCATACGGAGTGTTGTACCAGTTTCCGAAATTAATTCCAGATTCAATATTACTACGTCCATTATCTATAAATGGTACTCTGCCAGGTGTACGTTGCTCTGATTTAGATAGGGTATATGCAAGCCAACCCTGTAGTTTACCTTCATTCTTACGGAGTAAAAATTCTAATCCGTATGCTCTTGCTTCGCCATTTAGAATTACTTGCTCAATCGCATTATTTGCAATTAAATTAGCACCATCTATGTAATCAATTCTATTTTGAACATTTTTATAGAAAACTTCACTCTCAACAGAGTAATCACCGTCTTTTATATTTTTAAAATATCCGAAGGCATATTGATCTAGCAGTTGTGGTTTTGTAAACGGCCCGCTTGGTGTCCAAACATCTAATGGAGTGGGAGAACTGGTGTTAGATAAAAGGTGAAGGTATTGGGCTAGTCTCGTGTAGCTTGCTTTGATAGAACTAAATTCGTTTAATGTATACGATATGGAGGCTCTTGGTTCAAAATTACTAAAAGTAGACAAAGTAGTTCCTCTACCTGGGTTGATTACATTAATAGGCTCTGCTTCTTGATAAATGAGTAATAATGGGTCAAATTCAACCGGATTATTATTTGTGTATATATTTAGTTCATCTTGACCTAAACGCATGAAGTGACTAAAGCGTAAACCGTAACCAAGACTTAAATTTTCTGTCACCCTATGTTCTACATCAACATATGCTGCAAATTCATTGGCGTATTTTTGAATTAGTTGCTCTTCAACAATTCCCGATTCAGCATTACTAGGTTCAATTTTACCAGGATTGAATTGATAATAAACATTATTTAGGCCGTAATTTATTTGTAGCTTATCATTCATATAATGTTTAAGATCATATTTTACATTGAAATTTCGAATACCTGAATTCCAATTAAAACCAACAAAATCAAGCTTTAAACCATAATAGTAGTCTGAATAAATAAGCGATAGATTAGAGAACAATTTATCTGAGAATAAATGGTTCCATCTAAAATTACCCACTGCATTTCCGTAAGTGTTTACAAAACTATCATTTATGCCAAACACGTCTCTACCGAAGTATCCAGATAGGAATATGCTGTTTTTATCGTCTAATCTATAATTTAGTTTGGTATTTAAATCGTAGAAATAGGCAGTATTATCAACATCGAATAGGGGTAGAAAAAGATGTGCATAAGATGCTCTACCACCAATCAAGAAAGCGGCTTTATTTTTTTTAATAGGGCCTTCAACCAAAAGCCTACTGGCAACAGCACCAATACCACCATTCATTTTAAACTCTTTGCTATTTCCTTCTTTCTGAAAAATATCTAAAACAGAGGAAACTCGACCACCATATCGAGCAGGAATACCTCCTTTATAAAGTTTAACGTCTTTAATGGCATCAGGATTAAATACAGAAAAGAAGCCGAATAAATGAGATGAATTAAAAATTATTGCTTCATCTAATAGGATAAGATTTTGGTCTGCTGCACCACCTCGTACATTAAAACCCGAAGCGCCTTCACCAGCATTTGTTACGCCAGGTAAAAGCAAAATGGACTTAATTACATCGGCCTCTCCAAGAATTACAGGTATTTTCTTGATGGTGCCAATAGAAAGTGTGTTTACACTCATTTGCGGTTTTCGAATATCCATCTTTTCCACATTTTCGGTAACCACTACCTCTTCTAACTGTTCAGCTTCCTCTTCAAGTAAGAAATCTATTCGTCTATTTTCGTTAAGGTTGATTTCTTGTAGAACATCTTTGAAGCCTAAGTAGCTGATTTGAATGGTATAAAAACCTTCTGGTAAGGTGATGGAATAAAAGCCATACTCATTAGTTGTTACACCGGTTTTTAATTCTGGTATTGCAACAGTAACTCCAATAAGTGTCTCATTACTACTATTCTCGGATATGGTTCCACTTAAAGTGAATTTTTCTTGACCCCATGAAATTGAGGAATAGCAAAGCAGGGTGACAAGAATAAATTGTAAATATCCTTTCATCAATTTTTTAGTAAAAATAGTCAGAAATCTGCAACACACCTAAAAGTTAATATTGGTGCAAAAAAAAATACCCTCAAAAAGAATTGAGGGTATTTTAATATAAGATGTTGTAATTAAATAGCTTTTAAAATATCATTTAGTATGGTACTAGGTCTCATAGCTTTTTCTACCAAAAGAGCATCAGGTTTATAATAGCCCCCTATATCTTGTTTCGAACCTTGAGCATCAATTAATTCAGTAAGAATTTGAGATTCTTTTTCGTTAATTTGAGTACTTACCTTTGAGAATATTGCTTTTAATTCAGCATTATTATCTTGTTGAGCTAGTGCTTCTGCCCAATATTTAGCAAGGAAGAAGTGACTACCTCTTGTGTCTATTTCTTTTACTTTTCTAGATGGAGATTTATCGTTTAATAAAAACTTCTCTGTTGCACTGTCTAAAGTGTCACCAAGAACCTTAGCCATTGCATTCCCATTTTTCTCACCGTAAAACTCTAAGGAAACTCCTAATGCTAAAAACTCACCTAAAGAGTCCCATCTTAAATGCCCTTCTTCTAAAAATTGTTCCACATGTTTTGGAGCTGAACCACCAGCACCAGTTTCAAATAAACCACCACCATTCATTAAAGGAACGATAGAAAGCATTTTTGCACTTGTACCAACCTCAAGTATGGGAAAAAGGTCAGTTAAGTAATCACGTAATACATTTCCAGAAACAGAAATAGTATCCTTACCGGCTTTCATTCTTTTTAATGTAAATTCTGTAGCTGCAGTAGGGGACATAATTTGAATATCTAATCCTTTTGTGTCTTCTTTAGCTAAATAGGTCTTTACTTTTTTAATAAGTTCCGCATCATGAGCTCTTTTCTCATCTAACCAAAATATTGCAGGGTCATTGGTTGCCTTAGCTCTAGATACAGCTAATTTAACCCAGTCTTGAATAGGAGCATCCTTAACTTGACACATACGCCAAATATCTCCCTTACTAACTTCATGCTCAATTAAAACAGTACCGGTTTCTAAATCTAAAACTTGCACTGAACCATTTTCCTTAATTTCAAAAGTTTTGTCATGAGAGCCATACTCTTCTGCTTTTTGGGCCATAAGACCAACATTTGGAACAGTACCCATTGTTGTCGGATCAAATGCTCCGTGTTTCTTGCAGAAATCGATAGTAGCACTATAAATACCAGCATAGCTACTATCTGGTATAACAGCCTTTGTGTCTTGCGCATTACCTTTAGCATTCCACATTTTACCTGAATTTCTAATCATCGCAGGCATAGAAGCATCAATAATTATGTCGCTCGGTACATGCAGATTTGTAATACCTTTGTCTGAATTTACCATAGCCAAATCTGGTCCACTTGCCATAGCAGCATCTAAATCTTTATTAATCGCAATTTTTTCAGCTTGAGGAAGTTTTTCAATTTTTTGATATAAGCTAGCTAACCCATCATTTGGACTAACACCTAACGTATCAAATGTGTCAGCATATTTTACAAAAACAGGCTTAAAGAAAGTTTCGACAACGTGACCAAAGATAATTGGATCCGAAACCTTCATCATAGTGGCCTTTAAGTGAACAGAGAAAAGAACTCCTTTTTCTTTAGCGTCCTTAATTTCTTTCTTCAAGAATTCAAGTAAGGCTTCTTTGTTTAATACCGTGGCATCAATAATTTCACCTGCCTGCAAACTTAAATTATCTTTAAGAATTGTTTCTGAAGAATTAGCTACTAATTTAATCTGAACTGATGTTGCGTTATTTAGGGTAATGGATTTTTCATTTGCCTGAAAATCACCTTCGCCCATTGTAGCAACATGGGTCTTTGAATCTGAACTCCAAGCACCCATGCTATGTGGGTTCTTCTTTGCGTAATTTTTTACCGCACGTGGTGCTCTACGGTCAGAATTACCTTCACGTAATACTGGGTTAACGGCACTACCTTTTATTTTGTCGTATTTGATTTTTATTTCCTTCTCTTTGGCATTTTTAGGCTCGTCTGGATAACTTGGTAAGTTATATCCTTTAGATTGTAATTCCTTTATAGCTTCGTTCAATTGAGGAACAGAGGCACTAATATTTGGTAATTTAATAATGTTTGCTTCTGGCTGTTTTGCCAAATCGCCCAATTCTTCCAAATCATTGGACACCTGTTGTTCTTTAGTTAAAAATTCGGGAAAGGTAGCTGCTATTCTGCCAGCTAGAGATATATCTCTGGTTTCTATTTTAATTCCTGAAGATTTAGTGAAAGCTTTTACAATAGGTAAAAAAGACTCCGTAGCCAATGCTGGGGCTTCGTCTGTTTTGGTATAAAAAATTTTGGACATTTGCGGTTTGTTTTAATTTAAGCGGAACAAAGATACAATTTTCTATAGGCTAAAAAGACTGGAATTGCCCTAATATTTCAGGCTAAAGTGAAGATTTGTTAAATAACAAAAGCCATATCAATGTACGCATACAATGATATGGCTTTTTAGAAAAAGCTTACGGACAGTTTGTTTTAATTTTTCATTAAAACGGCAACCCTTGATTGCACCCGCTTCACCGATTCAACGTTTAAAATATTTTTGAAATTTAAACATGGTGTCTAAACTCGAATTAATATTTCGTTTTTGTTATTTTCATTAATCATTATCACCTATTGCTAGGTTTTAAATCTTTAATAAATAATTAAATATAAAAGCGACAGCCTTTAATTTAAATACTCACCCTTGAAAGGTTTAATAACAATACAAAGAACGCAAACTTCGTAATGACTCAAAATTGGATGCCTTGTCGTTTCCAAATTTTTAATCACACTCTAATTTACAAAAAAAAATCAATCGGCAGTGATATTTCGTAAATATTTATTAATCAACATGTTATAAACATTGGTTATTCACTTTTGTTCATAAAAAAAGCACCGTCTCAATTTGAAACGGTGCTTTATATGTTTATTGAGAGAAATTTATCCTCTTACTTCCTTAATTCTAGCTTTCTTACCAGTTAATTCACGGAAATAGTAAATTCTAGATCTACGAACTTTACCTCTCTTATTCACTTCAATTTTTT
>CAXBIJ010000114.1:0-10585 GCA_963975675.1 uncultured Maribacter sp.
GAAAAAGTTCACTACATAAGTTTTTCTACCATTAAATTTTTGTCAAAGATTGGATTGTCTGGTCTTTTTAAATCTATGTTTCTGATAGAAGACAAACGCTTGGAGCGTGATTTATTTGGTCTAAAATTTAAAAACCCAGTAGGGTTAGCAGCCGGTTTTGATAAAAATGCTGTACTCTATAATGAATTATCAGATTTCGGATTTGGATTCGTTGAAATAGGAACACTTACACCTAAACCTCAAGATGGTAATCCTAAAAAAAGACTTTTTCGTCTAAAAGATGACAAAGCTATTATTAACCGCATGGGCTTTAATAATAATGGGGTTTTTGAGGCAGCCGAAAAATTAAAAAAGGATCATAGGGTCTTAATCGGGGGTAATATCGGTAAGAATAAGGTTACCCCAAATAACGAGGCAATTAAAGATTATTTAATATGTTTCGATGCCTTGTTTGACCATGTAGACTATTTTGTTGTAAATGTTAGTTCGCCCAACACACCTGGTTTACGCGAGTTGCAAGACAAAGAACCGCTTATGGCGCTATTAAATGAATTGCAATTAGAAAACTCTAAACTAAGTATTAGAAAGAAAACCATTCGGAAGCCAATACTATTGAAAATAGCACCGGATTTAACGGATAGTCAGTTATTAGATATTATTGAAATTGTTGATACAACTAAGATTGATGGGGTAATTGCTACAAACACAACTATCTCAAGAGAAAATTTAAAATCTCATGCGCTTCTAATTGAAGAAGCTGGTGGTCTAAGTGGTTTGCCTTTAAAAAACAGAAGTACTGAGGTAATTAGGTTTTTGGCAGAAAAGAGTAATAAATCTTTTCCTATTATTGGGGTAGGTGGTATTCATTCTGCGGAAGATGCTATTGAGAAATTTGAGGCAGGTGCAGATTTAATTCAATTGTGGACAGGCTTTGTATATGAGGGACCAGGATTGGTAAAGAAAATTAATAAAGCATTATTAAAAAAAGTTAGTATTTAAGAGGAATTCAATACGATTTAGCGATTGTGTATTTCAAACTTGAATTCGTATGAATTACATTTATAATTAAAGCCTTTGTACTACTAAAATGTACAAAGGCTTTAATCTGTATTATCAGATTGTTTTTTAATTATTGAACGGTCCAATAATCAATGACTAAAACATCATCTAAATATGGAGTTAATACTGCACCAAATGCTTTATGGTCTGGGTGAGGTAAATAAATAGCACGGTCTTCTTCGCTTTCAAAGGTTAGAAAAAACGCATGGGTGAAACCTTTTTCTAATCCTTCAGGACTATTGTTCAATCCCCATTCATATCCTTTTATTTGCTCAATTTTAGAAGGTAAGGCACTAAAAGCATTTTCGACTTCTTTTAATTGTGCTTTGGTGGTGCCGTCTTTAAATTTAAAAAGAACTACGTGTCTTAAAAGACTATCGGTCTTGATATTTAGTAGATTGTTAGTATTCTCATTGGTAGAAGCAAAAGAATTTGCCATAAATGAAATACTGATTAAAAAGATAAGTGCTTTAATTTTCATAGTATTGATTTTTTTTAACAAGATATTAAAATTTAGGTGTAAATAAAGGTAATTTGTAAATTACCAGTTAACCTAATGGCCCTTATTTTGAATTATGAAATTTTGCTGGCTTTTTCTATGGCCACTGCAGTATTGGCAATTTCGCCCGGACCCGATAATATTTTTGTGCTCATACAAAGTATTACGAATGGAAGAAAATTTGGCCTTGCAGTCGTAGCTGGTCTAATGACGGGGTGCTTGGTGCATACTACCTTATTGGCTTTTGGTGTTTCGGCGATAATAAAAAATAATCCAATCATATTTACAATTATTAAAATTTTTGGACCAGTTTACTTATTGTATTTGGCTATTTCAGTTTATAGAGGAGGAAATACTATTTCAATTAATATGGAAAACAAAGAGGTTAAAAGCTTAAGTAGTTTATTTCGGCAAGGTTTTATAATGAATGTTTTAAACCCTAAGGTTACTATTTTTTTTCTAGCCTTTTTTCCGGCTTTTTTATTTTCAAATAGTATAAGTACTATTATTCAATTCTATGTTTTAGGACTTTTGTTTATTGTGATTTCATCTTTAGTATTTAGCAGTGTCGCGTTATTATCGGGTAGTATTTCAACTTTTTTGAGAGGGAATAAAAAAACTGGATTTGTACTTAAGTGGGTTCAAGTAATTGTATTTATTGGGATAGCTATTTTTTTATTATTCGGATAGCTTATTTCTTGTATAATTAAGACTTACTAAATTTGAGTTTGTATTTTTACATAATGTCCGATTCAAAAATTAAAATAATAGAATGTCCTAGAGATGCTATGCAAGGCATAAAGGATTTTATACCTACAATTGAAAAAGTTAGGTATATACAGTCATTATTGGGTTGTGGCTTTGATACGTTAGATTTTGGAAGTTTTGTTTCTCCTAAAGCAATACCCCAAATGGTTGATACAGCAGAGGTTCTATCAAATCTAGACCTATCGGAAACAAAGACTAAATTACTAGCTATAGTTGCGAATGTAAGAGGTGCCGAGGAGGCGGTTTTACATCCAGAAATAGAGTATTTAGGATTTCCTTTTTCCATATCAGAGAATTTTCAAATGCGAAATACTCATAAAACTATAGCGCAATCTGTAGAAACATTACAAGAGATTTTTAATTTGGCAGATGCTGCAAATAAAGAGGTGGTGACTTATATATCGATGGGCTTCGGTAATCCATACGGTGACCCTTGGAATGTAGAAATAGTAGGTGAATGGACTGAAAGATTAGCTGGAATGGGAGCAAAAATTTTATCCTTATCAGATACTGTGGGTACGTCTGACCCAGAAACAATTAAATATCTCTTCTCAAACCTTATTCCTAAATATCCAACTATAGAATTTGGAGCTCATTTACATACAACGCCAACTAAATGGTATAAGAAAATAGAAGCGGCGCATATAGCCGGATGTAATCGTTTTGATGGTGCTATTCAGGGTTTTGGGGGGTGTCCTATGGCTAAAGATGAGCTTACCGGTAATATGCCAACAGAGAAAATGCTTTCCTATTTTACTTCAGAAAAAACTGATACTGGTGTTAATTGGATGGCTTTTGAAGCTTCCTATAATAAGGCAACCGAGCTTTTCAAGCAATATCATTAGAATATACTACAAGAGAAATTATTCCATATTTTACACTTACTTAAGTTTATTTAGATTTATTACAAATAAAACTTGCCAATGTTTAAAATGATTTTAAATTTGCACTCTGTTAATAATATTATCTATAACAAGTCTAAATAAAAATAATTAAAATCATGAAAAATAGATTTCTTTTAGTATTCATTCTTTTTGTTGGTGCAATACAAGCACAAACAAAAACAGATTCAATTACCTTGGTTCCACAATCTCAACTGAATGCTGCACAAAGGTTACTTTCAGGTAACTACGCTTCGGCGGTAACAGTTGGTGCTTATGCTGAAATGTTATATAATCAACCTGAAGGTGATAATGGGGAGTTAGATGTTCAACGTATGGTATTGCTTTTTGGATACCGTTTCAATGATAAAACACAATTTGTTACAGAAGTAGAACTAGAACATGTAAATGAAATATATGTTGAACAAGCTTTCATTAATTATTCTGTAGGAAGCAATGTGAGTTTAAGAGGAGGATTAATGCTTGTGCCAATGGGAATTGTAAACGAGTTTCATGAGCCTACCACTTTTAATGGAACAGAAAGGCCGGGTATGGATAATGCAATTGTACCTACTACTTGGCGTGAAATAGGTATTGGTGTAGCAGGTAGATTTAATAACCTAAATTTAGGTTATCAAGCCTATGTATTTAATGGATTCAAATCGACTGAAGCAAATGGCGAGGGCGGATTATCTGGTTTTTTAGGAGGTTCTAGTGGTTTGCGTGGTGGTCGACAAAAAGCTATACAGTCTACAATTGACAGTCCTACTTTGTCTACAAAATTAGATTATTATGGTATCCCTGGCTTACGTTTAGGTCTTTCTACATATTTTGGAAAAACACAGGCAGCGGATGATATTGAGACTATTGATGGTGCAAATATTGGTATTGCGATGGTAGGTGTAGATGCTCGTTACGCATATCAGCGATTTACAGCTAGAGGTCAATTTATAAATGCTTCTTTATCTGATACCGAAGAATATAACACGGCAACAGGAAGAGATTTAGGTAGTGCATTAAGAGGTTATTATGTTGAAGGGGCTTATAATTTGCTTCCTATTGAAAAAGAACAAAAATTATTTATTTTCACTAGGTTCGAGCAATACGATACTCATGCTAGTACAGCTGGTAACTTGGTAAGAAATGAAGCGTATGATAGAACTGATGTTACTAGTGGTTTAACATATCATATCGCACCAGGCGTAGTAGTAAAAGGAGATTATCAATTTAGAAGTAACGCGCTAGATGGTGCTGATGTAAAAGATAGACTTAACTTTGGAATTGGAGTTTGGTTTTAATAGTATCTTAAAAGTTGTGTTCTATGAAGTGCATATTTAAAAAAGTCTCATTTGGTTTAATTACCTTCTTATTATTGTTGGGTTTTGGTCTTCCAAGATAAAGAAGTATCAGCTTACTTTGATATAGAAATTTTTACTATGGAACTCATTTCAATACCAAATAGCAGTCAATTAGATTTGCCAAGTAAATTTGATGGAGAAAATCTATTTCGTTTGTTCGATGGTAAAAGTCCTATAGGATATATTTATGTAGACCAAGCACCAAGTAAAACGGCTAATTTTGATTATATGGTTTTACTTGATAATAATTTTAAGATTTTACATTCAAAAGTTTTAATCTATCGTGAAGAATACGGCGGTGAAATAGGCAGTAAGCGTTGGTTAAGACAATTTAATGGTAAAGTACCAGGTAACCGTGTAAATCACGAAAGTAATATAGATGGAATTGCTGGGGCTACTATTTCGGTACGATCAATGACCAATGCTATAGATAATCTTTTGCAAAGCATTGCGATTTTGAAAGAACAAAAAGCGCTATAATGAATATTAACGGTCTTTTATTTAAATTTCCGAAACCTATAAGAGTATTTATAGGTGCTTTCGTAATTATACTTTCAGTAGGTTATTATACAGGTTTACTCTTTGTTTCGGAAACCAGTACAGCCTCTGTTGATGGAATTGAAGAGAACTACTTAGGAAATGAGTCAGATGAAAATGCTGATGTTATGAAGTTTAAGAAAAGCGAAAGACAGCTGTTAACTATTATTCATACCCATATTCTGTCAATGTCTTTTATTTTTTTCTTGCTCGGTATTTTGGTCTGGCTCACTAATCTTCCTGTTAAACTTAAACTCTTTTTAACGGTTGAACCTTTTTTATCAGTATTGCTCACCTTTGGCGGTATTTACTTGCTTTGGACAGGTGTTTTATGGTTCAAGTATATCGTAATAGTTTCAGGTGCTTTAATGACAGCCACTTTTACTGCTTCTGCTTTAATAGTGTTATACCAATTAACTTTTCCCAATCAAAATGCAACTGATTTTAACCAATAATATTCACTATATTTGCACGCAATTAAATCCTTAATTGCTATGCAAGCCCACCAAAATAAAATTCTAGGAGAAGGTCTAACATACGACGACGTATTATTAGTTCCTGCCTATTCTGATGTACTTCCAAGAGATGTAAACATTCAGGCAAAATTCACAAGAAATATTACTATCAATGTTCCTATCATATCTGCGGCTATGGATACGGTTACAGAGTCTAGAATGGCTATTGCCATGGCTCAAGAAGGTGGTATTGGTGTTTTGCATAAGAATATGACCATTGAGCAGCAAGCCATGAAGGTAAGAAAAGTGAAAAGGGCTGAAAGTGGAATGATTTTAGACCCAGTGACTTTACCTTTAGATTCTAAAGTAAAGGATGCAAAGGCCAGTATGAAAGAGTATAGTATTGGTGGTATTCCGATTGTAGATGATGCCGGAAAATTATTGGGTATTGTTACCAATAGGGATTTACGTTTCGAGAAAAATAATGAACGTCCAATAGCTGAAGTAATGACTTCAGAAAATTTGGTCACTGCAGAAGAGGGTACTTCATTATCAGAGGCCGAAGATATACTTCAACAACATAAAATCGAAAAACTTCCAGTTGTAACAAAGGACAACATTTTAGTAGGACTAATAACTTTTAGAGATATTACCAAATTAACTCAAAAGCCTATCGCTAATAAAGACCAATACGGAAGATTACGTGTCGCTGCTGCCTTAGGTGTTACTGCCGATGCTGTAGAAAGGGCTGAGGCTTTAGTTAATGCTGGTGTAGATGCAGTTGTTATCGATACGGCCCATGGTCATACAAAAGGTGTCGTAGCTGTTTTAAAAGCAGTAAAGAATAAGTTTCCGAATTTAGATGTTATCGTAGGTAATATTGCAACAGGTGAAGCTGCAAAATATTTGGTAGCAGCTGGTGCAGATGCGGTTAAAGTGGGTATTGGTCCAGGTTCTATTTGTACTACTCGTGTAGTTGCGGGAGTTGGTTTTCCTCAATTCTCTGCTGTGTTAGAAGTTGCAGCCGCAATTAAAGGCTCTGGTGTACCTGTTATTGCTGATGGTGGAATACGATATACGGGAGATATACCTAAAGCTATAGCAGCTGGTGCAGATACCGTTATGTTGGGATCGCTTTTAGCTGGCACAAAAGAATCTCCAGGAGAAACAATTATATATGAAGGACGAAAGTTTAAATCATATAGGGGTATGGGTTCTGTTGAAGCTATGAAACAAGGTAGTAAAGATCGTTATTTTCAAGATGTCGAAGATGATATTAAAAAGTTGGTTCCAGAAGGCATTGTAGGTCGTGTTCCTTATAAAGGTGATCTGTTTGAAAGTATTCATCAGTTTATAGGAGGACTAAGAGCTGGTATGGGATACTGTGGGGCGAAAGATATTGCAACATTACAAGATACGGGTAGATTTGTGAAAATTACTGCTAGTGGTATTAATGAGAGTCATCCACATGATGTTACTATCACCAAGGAAAGTCCGAATTATAGTAGATAGAAAAAAATAGTGCATAAAAAAAGAGGTCTAAAAGACCTCTTTTTTTATTTGTTGATGTAGTATTTTATTTGCCTGACTTATTAACGTAGGCATCCCATTTTTTCTCCTTATAAATATTATCACCAAAATAACGGGCTATTTCTAAAAATGGCTTTGGTTTTTGATATCCAGGTACTGGTGATAGCATATTTAGTTCTTCATCCAAAAATATCGTTGTTGGATAACTTAAACGACCCTGCATTAAGGCAGCGGCAAATTCATGATAGCCTTTTCTTCCTGAGGGTACGAATTTATAAGATATTCCTTTGTACTCAATAGGTTCTTTTCCTTCTCCATCTAGCTTAACCATATAATAGTTTTCTGCCATGTAAGCGGCAACTTCAGGGTTTTGAAAGGTGTCTTTATCCATTTTCTTGCACCATCCACACCAATCGGTATAGACATCTACGAATACTTTTTTAGGATTTTTATCGGTTGCGGCTAATTCAGCAGCTTCATTCCAAGAAAGCCAATTAACCTCTTGAGCAAAAGTAGTGCTCGAGATAAGTATAAAGGCGACAAACAAAACTGTTTTTGAAATAAAAAGAGCGTAAGATTTCATATATTTTTAAGATATTAGTCCAATTACAATACCAAAACTAACGCATTTTTACATTCTTTATTTCACTTTGGCAATTTCTTTAACTTCGAATAAATCTTTAACGTCCACTTGATTACGTATTAAATCATCAAAAGTTTCTCTTTCACGAATAAGAATCGCTTTGCCTTTGTGCCATAAAACCTCTGGTGGTCTAAATCTAGAATTGTAATTGCTGGCCATTGTAAAGCAATAAGCACCAGCATTTTTAAAGCAGAGAATATCACCTTCTGTTATCTCGTTAATTCTCTTGTTGCTTGCAAATGTATCGGTCTCACATATATAACCCACAACAGAGTAATAACGTTCTCTTCCTTCTAGATTAGATATGTTTTTTATGGTATGTGTAGCACCGTAAAGCATTGGGCGTATTAAATGGTTGAAACCAGAATCTACACTTGCAAATACGGTTGAGGTAGTCTGTTTAACAACATTTACTTTGGCTAAAAAAACTCCAGCTTCGCTTACCAAAAATTTACCCGGCTCAAATGCCAAAGTCAAATCTTTGCCATATTCTCTACAAAACTCATTGAAACGAGTGCTCAATTTTTTACCTAACTCTTCAACGTTGGTTTCAATATCACCTTCCTTATAAGGAACCTTGAAACCACTACCGAAATCGATAAAATCAAGATTTTTAAAATTTCGGGCTGTTTCGAATAATATTTCAGACGCATAAAGGAAAACATCGATATCTAAAATATCACTTCCGGTATGCATATGAATACCATTGATATTCATTTTTGTCAACTCTACAATGCGAAGCAGATGTGGAATTTGGTGAATGCTGATTCCGAATTTAGAATCTATATGCCCTACTGAAATATTAGAATTACCTCCGGCCATTACATGCGGATTAATTCTTATACATACAGGTATAGTTGGATGTTTGCTGCCAAACTGTTCTAGTATAGATAAATTGTCAATGTTAATACGTACACCAAGTTTAGAAGCTGCTTCAATTTCTTCAAGCGAAACACCATTGGGTGTAAATATGATAGATTCTGGTTTGAAGCCAGCCAACAAGCCTAATTTTACTTCTTGTATAGAAACCGTGTCTAAACCGCTACCAAGACTATTCATTAATCTTAAAATAGTAATATTAGACAAGGCTTTTGCCGCATAATTGAGCTTTAATTTCTTAACTGATCCAAAGGCTTTGGTCAATCTATTGAACTGTGAAACTATTTTTTCCGAGTCATAAACATAAACTGGATCACCAAAGGTTTTTGCTATTTGCAACAAATCCTCATTTTTCATACTATACAATTTTATACAAAGTTACTTCTCTAATTGGACAGCAACAAAAATAATCACATAAAAACAATAAAAATAACAAAATGTGATATTTGTAACAATCAAGTAATGTATTTATTTTGGCTTACTGTAAAGTCCTTTGTAATTTTATACAATGAAAATACCTTTATTTCCATTACAGTCTATATTTTTTCCTGGAGAAACAGTACCGCTTCATATTTTTGAAGAACGATATAAGCAATTGATAACCGATTGTAGAGAGGAAGCTATCACTTTTGGTATTCCCGTATTTATAAACAATAAGATGGAGTATGGTGTTGAGGTTCAATTGGTAGAAGTGGTAAGTACTTACGATAGTGGTGAAATGGATGTTGTTTGTGTAGCAAGGCAAGTTTTTAAATTGCTGGCTTTTGAACAGAGCATGCCAGGCAAATTATATGCTGGTGGTATTGTTAAGCTTTTAGATTACGACTATGAGGCATCCATAGAAAAAAAACAAATTATTATTAAAGGTATATATCAATTATATACTATAATGCAAGTGCCATTTAAAGAGCTAAATGCAGAGGTGTTCAATAGTTTTACATTGGCTCATAAAATTGGATTGTCTTTCGAACAAGAATATCAATTGCTTCAGATTCCTACAGAAAACGATCGGCTTAATTTTATAAGCTTACATTTAACTGCTACTATTACCGTGTTATCGGAAGTTGAACGAACAAAGAAAATAATAGAACTTAATGGTCATTTCAAAAATTTTGATCCTTTAGATTTTCAAGATTGGGAAATGTGAGAATTATCAGGCTGTAATATTGGATCACTTTAAACAAGTTTTGTGGTTTTATTCAGTTTATTCATAGAGTTATTCTAATTAATCACTTGTATTTTTAAATTATTACTTAGTGTTTCCTATTTTTGCTTAACAATTAAAATCACCATATATATGAACCTTCACGAATATCAAGGAAAAGAGATATTAGCAAGTTTTGGGGTGCGCATCCAAAGAGGAATAGTTGCCCATAATGCAAAAGAGGCTGTTGAGGCTGCAAAGCAATTAACAGCTGAAACCGGAACTGGATGGCATGTTATTAAAGCTCAAGTACACGCAGGTGGTCGTGGTAAAGGAGGTGGTGTTAAATTGGCTAAAAACCTTAAAGAGGTAGAAGAAATAGCAAACCAGATTATTGGAATGAAGCTAATTACACCTCAAACTTCTGCAGAAGGTAAAAAAGTTCATCAAGTATTGGTAGCTGAAGATGTATACTACCCAGGAAACAGTGAAACTAAAGAATTTTACATGTCTGTCCTTTTAAACAGGGCTACTGGTAAGAATATGATTATGTATTCTACAGAAGGTGGTATGGATATTGAAGAGGTAGCTGAACACACTCCTCATTTGATTTTTACTGAAGAAATTGACCCAGCAACTGGTATTTTAGGGTTTCAAGCTAGAAAAATAGCTTTTAACCTTGGTCTTTCTGGTACTGCATTCAAAGAGATGACCAAATTTGTGTCTTCTTTATATAAGGCATATGTTGAAAGTGATTCAAGTATGTTTGAAATCAATCCTGTATTGAAAACTTCTGATGATAAGATTATGGCGGTAGATGCAAAAGTATCTA
>CAXBIJ010000115.1:0-10563 GCA_963975675.1 uncultured Maribacter sp.
ACCGTACTGTCAATCCATCCATAGCAAAGGGCTACACGCACAGCTTCTTCCCATCGCATACTATCATTTTCGTGGGCTACAGTATAAAAAATAAGATAAATACCGCTATAGTTAGAATGATTATTATGTAACCATTCTTTAAAATCTATGTCATTTCTGAAATATAACTCTGGTAATTTTGTCATAATTCATTTTTTGTAGAGAAATATTTCGTAAAAATACAATGTTTCATAAATAAACTATTGGTTTATAATGATTCGAACACTATTTTTATCAATTCTTAAATCAACTAATCAACAACATTTTACGTATGAAAAAAATTTTAATGGTGCTGCTTTTGGGCTTTGCACTTACTATTGTCTCTTGTGGTGGCAATAAACGTGAAGGAGAGCCAAAGGTTTTGGTATTCTCAAAAACCATGGGTTTTAAACACGCTTCAATTCCTGCAGGAATAGCGGCAATTCAAAAACTAGGTCAAGAAAACGGTTTTGCCGTAGATACGACTAAGAATGCAGAACTTTTTACTGATGAAAATCTAAAACAGTATTCGGCAATTATTTTTATGAGTACTACTGGTAATGTACTTGACCAATTTCAAGAGGCAGCTTTTGAGCGTTATATTCAAGCTGGTGGAGGTTATGTTGGGGTACACGCCGCTGCAGACACCGAGTACGATTGGGGTTGGTACAATGATTTGGCCGGAGCCCAATTTTTAAGTCACCCAAGTGGTACACCAACTGCAGATTTTATCATTAAGGATAAAAAGTTTATTGCAACTAAATTTTTCACCGATAGTGTTTGGAATAGAACAGATGAGTTATATAACTACAAAAACATCAATCCAGATGTAAATGTATTAATGACTTTAGATGAAAAATCATACGAAGGCGGACAGAATGGTGATTTTCACCCAATTGCATGGTATCATGATTTTGATGGTGGTCGTGCATTTTATACAGGAGGTGGACATACAGATGAAAGCTTTTCTGAAGATTTATTTATTAAACATCTTTTAGGAGGAATTCAATATGCCATTGGTGATAATTTGAATTTAGATTATGCTAAGGTAAAGTCACAAATTCCACCAGATGCTGACCGATTTGCAAAGGTTACATTAAACGAAGGAGGTTTCTTTGAGCCTACAGAAATGGCAGTTTTACCTAATGGAGATGTTTTAATTTCTCAACGTAGGGGAGAGGTCATGTTATATAATGACGAAACCAAAAAGCTTACCGAGGTTGCTAAGTTAGATGTGTATAGCAAAACATTGAACACGCCTGGTGTTAATGCAGAAGAAGGTCTAATGGGCTTACAAAAAGACCCAGATTATGCTACTAATCATTGGATTTACCTGTATTATGCACCTACGGGTGATAAATGGATAAACCGTTTATCACGTTTTAAATATATGGATGGTAATTTCGATTTAGCCTCTGAACAAGTTATTTTAGATGTAGATAGCCAACGTGAAATTTGTTGTCATACAGGTGGTTCAATTGCTTTTGGTCCAGATAACCTATTGTATTTATCTACTGGTGATAACTCCACCCCATTTAACGAAAAGGACCAAAAATATGTAAACAATGGTTTTGCACCTTTAAACGATTCGCCTGGTCATGAGCAGTTTGATGCAAGACGTTCTTCTGGTAACACGAATGACCTTCGTGGTAAAATATTAAGAATTAAAGTAAAGGAAGATGGTACTTATGATATTCCAGAAGGAAACTTGTTCCCGGTAGGTACCGATAAAACAAGACCTGAAATATATACTATGGGTCATAGAAATCCGTATAGAATATCCGTAGATATTAAAAGAGGATATTTGTATTGGGGCGATGTTGGTCCAGATGCAAGAGCAGATAGTTTAGCTACTAGAGGGCCAAGAGGATATGATGAAATGAACCAAGCACGTAAGGCAGGTAATTTCGGATGGCCTTTATTTATTGGGGATAACTATGCGTACAACGAGTATAATTATGAAACTGGTGAAAGCGGACCAGCATTTGATCCAGAGAAACCAATAAATACTTCTAGAAACAATACTGGTTTAACAGAATTACCTCCTGCAGTGCCTGCGTATGTTTATTACCCATATGATGAGTCAGCTAGTTTTCCACAAACAGCTACGGGTGGTAGAAATGCTATGGCCGGACCAACATATTATTCAGATTTATACCAAGGTGAAGAAAAACTTCCAAGCTATTATGATGGTAAGGTTATCATCTATGATTGGATGCGTGGATGGATGTTCGCAGTACACTTAGCGGAAGACGGTAGTTTCAGTAAAATGGAACCTTTTGCACCTAATGTGAAGTTGAATAACTTAATAGATATGGAAGTAGGTCCGAATGGTAAAATCTATCTTTTGGAATATGGAAGTGGTTGGTTCTCTCAAAATGCCAATTCTGCTTTAGGATACATCGAATTTAACGGTGGTAATAGACCACCTGTAATTGATAACTTAATTGTAGATCACACATCTGGGAAACTTCCATTAGCTGTTACGGCAAGCACAGAAGCAGTTGACCGTGAAGGTGATGCTGTTAAATATTTATGGGATTTTGGTAATGGTGAAACTAAAGAAACAACAGAACCAAACGTAAGTTATACGTATGGTGATGCCGGTTCTTACAAATTAAATGTTACTGCTTCTGATGATAAAGGTGCTTCAGCTACTAGCGAAAGTACTAGTATAGTAGCCGGTAATTCAAGACCAGAAGTTGCAATCTCTTTAGGCGGAAGCACTCCTGCATTTTATCTACCAGGTCAGAAAATTGCTTATGATGTATCGGTTACAGATCCAGACGGAACAGCTATCGACCCAAAAAACATTTTTGTAAGTGTTGATTATTTAGAAGGAATGGATAAGGTGGCCATGAGTATGGGGCACCAACAAGTATCTGCAGCAGTTACAGGTAAAGCTTTAACACAGGCTATGGACTGTAAAACATGTCATAAAGAAGCGGAAGCTTCTATAGGTCCGAATTATAAAGATGTAGCAGCAAAATATAAAGAACGTCGTGATGCCTTAACGTATTTACAAGGTAAAATAGTCACTGGAGGTACAGGTATATGGGGAGAGGTTACCATGCCTGCGCATCCGAAAATTTCATCAGATGAATCTAGACAGATTGCATTATATATTCTTTCATTATCTGGTGACCAAAAGAAAGAGAAATCTTTACCAGCAAAGGGTACCATTACAGCAGCCCCATCTACTCCTGGCCATATGCTCGTCATAACAGCAAGCTATACCGATGAAGGTGCAGAAGGTACAATTCCATTAACCGGATCTAAATCTATTGCAATACCAAGTAGTACAGTTAAATTTTCTGATAAAATGAAAGTTGACGGAATGCAAGCAATGAACTTTGGAGGTATGGATTTGTTATTAATAAACAAATCTAGTGGTTGGTTTATACTAGAAGGTATGTCATTAAAAGGTGTGAAATCAATATCGCTAACTGCAGGTTGGCAATCACCTCCAACAATGTACTTTGATTTTGAAATTCATGAGAATTCTGCGAATGGTCCTTTAATAGGTAAAGGTCAACTTCCGGCACAAGCAGGAGGTTCTCAAGGAACAATGTTTACTATACCAATTACTGAATCGGTTACTGGTGAGGGTCCTTACTATATTACTTTTAAAGGTGAAGAAGGAAAAGAACTTTCTCAGTTGGCCTTAACTAGTGCTATTTTTAAATAACATCTTAATTTTATAATTGAATTAAAAAGCCCGCTCATGAGCGGGCTTTTTTTATTGGTATGTTCAATATTTCTATTACTTGCTTGGTATAATTGATAAGACTATCTGTACAATATTTTACTTATCGACTCACCGATTTTCATTAATAAGTTAGTTTCTGTTTCAGTGAAATCATAAGGTACTGGTTTTGCTATACCTATGGTTCCATATAATTTTTCATTGTACATTAATGGAGCGGCCAATGAACCTTCAACTTTGGTGTCTTTTGCTGATGGTCTTGCTATCCCAGAATCATCTGATTGTAAGTTGCACATTTCTACCGGTTTTCTGCGTTCGGCAGCAATGCCCGCCATTCCTTTTCCAATAGGAATAGTGGATAATTTTGGAATTAAAAATTCAGGGATACCTTGTTGAGCTTGTAATTGTAATAAGGAGTCTTTATCTAAAAAGTGTAATGTTCCTGTTGAACAATTGAAATGTTCTAAGGTTAGTTTTAGTAGATTTTCCCAGTTAGGGGCATCTTGCGATAATTCAGCTTTTAAAGTATTTGGTATTACAATGGCGTGGTTCATTTTTTATCATTTCTAAAATACCATTGAATTAAGAAGGTATTTAAGTTATCGTATGATAAAGGTACGTTTTATCTCTTTTTAATTATGGTCAGCGCTAAGCAACTTTGGTTCCTCTAGGGGGCTTTCTATAGGCATAGTATCCTAAGACAGCATTTATGGCCTTTGCAATAGCTATCCTGATAGGAAATAACTCTTCTCCTAATGATTCATCAATAGAACGTAATTGCATGTAGTAATTACTGATTAGAGGATACTCTTTTTTCTCAGCAATATGTGATTCTGCTTTAGCAAAGGCAACTGGCATTCCCTCTTTTATGGGTTTACAAGTTACCAGAATAGGTTTGTCATTTTTATGAAGCATTGCTGAAAAACCAAATAATCTACAGATAAGTCCCCGATGTGCGTATTCAGAACAGAAACCTATGGCACCAGGTGCCAGAATAGTATTTAGAACAGGACACAAGGTAGTAGACTTGTCATTATTTAGCGTGTCGAGCCATTGCTCAGCGTCACCATTTTTAAAAAGATGGTAGGCCAAGGGTAAGAACTCTAAGGCTGAAGCATTGATGTCTGGTTTAGTACAACATTTTCCGCAATTGGGCATGCAGCCCAGTCCTGTGGATTTTTGAAAGGAGCCCACTTCCTTTTCCAATTGGTTGAAAACGCGTTCTACCGCTCGAACTTTTAGGTATATCGACAAAGTCTAATTTAAGCCGGTGAAGGTAGACTAAGTTTACACGCACTGCACAAAAGAGCAATCTTTTATTCGATAATCTTTAATTTTGAATAAGAGGGGATAATAAGTTGAAAATCAAATTTTTAAATATAAATTCTTGACTTTATTTGAGAATAATTTATTAGTGTAAATAACTCAAAACTGCTCTGTTGTTAAACCTACAGGCTCACCAGTCAAATGCTCTTTAATTTCAAATTTGATGACCCCTAAAACATGTTCCTCATCTGTTAATACTTGTACTTCCCATTCCCCTGGTTTTACATTGTTTTTATAGGTGTATCCCCTAAAACCACCATCGCGGCCTCCAGTAATTTTGTAACCAATGTCTTCAGTAATTTCCCATTCTTTAGTATTCTCATTATACCATTTCCATCTATGGAAAACAGCTTTACTTAAATCGGTAGGTGCGAAAATGGATGAAAAAATATAGACACTTTCATCGGGTACATAAGCGAAATCTAGTTTGTGCTTCCTCCAGAAAACAAAGGAATCTTCAGGCTCATAACTAACGAGATATGAATCATCTTTCATCGTTATATTATGAGCCACAATACCTTTATCTAAAGCTAATGGTACAGGAGGAATAAGCTTCAGAAAATAGAATAGATTAATTATACCGTAGATACTCAGTATGATAATAATCATTTTACCCAAGTTTATTTCTTTTCTAGTACTTTGACTTCTAACATAAATAAATATTAGTAACACCAATGTAATAGCAAGACTAGCTGCTCCTGAGATTAAAAAAATAGTAGTATTTAATTCTTTCAAAAAAACCGGTATCATGAAGGTGAAAAAGGTGAAACTGATAAAATAATACACTCCAAATTGCAAGTACTTATTCGAGATTCTTTTTTTGAGAAACTCATTGGCAATCAACAATAATACTAGAATGATAAAGAATGACGCAGTTTTTGAAAGCGAGACACTTCTTGAAAAATAAATAACATAAGCACTAGATAGTCCACCAAAGAAAAACTGAATGGCTAAGGGGAAATATTCTTCGTATCGTTCTAAGAAAGTGTTCTTCCATTTATCATCATCAACTAAATTATATAGATACAATGTTATCGATAACGACGTCATGTGCAAACATAAAACCGTTAAATCGTAGGTGCGGTCAATGCGGCCTAAGGTTAACGTGTCAAAAATAAAACCAGAGATAAAGAATACTATTGGCGCATACTTAGAGTGCCTTCGAAAAAAATCTCTGAAGGCACTGTTTTTAAATCTAACGATTGTTCTTTTCATCAAGCTCTAGGGTAATAATCGTTAAATGTAAATTAAATAAAAAGAGGTTATTGCTCTTATACTATTTATGATGAGCTCAATACGATATTACTATTTCAATTGTGAATCCAAGTAAAAATTAGGGTCCATTGTAATTGTGGTAACATTTCTTCTTATTTTTTGAGATTGCCATGCAGTAGTTGGTTCCAACCAAACAGGTTTATCCCCTATAAAAATGCGTAAAGGAATAGTAAAGCCTTCTATCGCATTTGAGTAACGATAAAGTAGCTTTTTACCTTTTATTGCATACTCGAAAACAGGAATTTTAACTGTTCTTAAATACTGATTAAAAAAGGGCTTTAAATCGCGATTCATTTTTTTACTAATGTAATTTTCGATTTGCTCTGTAGTCACTGTTTTATGATAAAACTCGTTGTTTAATCCGCGAAGAATTTCTCGCCATTTATCATCATCATTAACTACTTGGCGTAGGGTATGCAAAATATTTGAGCCCTTATAGTACATATCACCACTACCTTCATGGTTAACATTATAGGTACCAATAACGGGTCTGTCATTTTTAATATTTTTACGTATTCCTTGTACGTAAGCATTTGCAGCTTCGGTGCCATAGTGATAGTCTAAAAATAAACTTTCAGAGTAGCAGGTAAAACCCTCATGTACCCACATATCAGCAGCATCTTTGTATGTGATGTTATTAGCGAACCATTCATGACCAGCTTCATGAATAATAATGAAATCGAACTTTAATCCCCAGCCTGATCCAGAAAGGTCTCTGCCTAAATAACCTTTCATGTATTTATTTCCGTAGGTTACAGAACTTTGATGTTCCATGCCTAAATAAGGTACTTCTACAAGTTTAAATGAATCTTCATAAAAAGGGTAGGGGCCAAACCAATGTTCAAAGGCTTCCATCATTTTGGGCGCATCTTTAAAATGCTCTTTTGCCTTTTCTTCATTTCCTTTTAACACATAATAATCCATATCAAGAAGGCCTTTTTCTCCTTGGAAATTTTCACCAAAGTGAATGTAATCTCCAATGTTTACGTTTACACCGTAATTATTAATAGGGTTAGAAACAAACCAATGATAGGTATTGGTTTTTTCATCAACACTTCTTAATCGGCCATTTGAAACATTCATGAGGCCTTTTGGAGCCTTTACGCTAATAAGCATACTGTCTACTTCATCGTACATATGGTCTTTGTTTGGCCACCAGACACTAGCACCTAAACCTTGACAAGAGGTAGCCACAAAATCTTTGCCGTTTTCGTCCTTTTTCCAAGAAAAACCGCCGTCCCAAGGAGCTCTAACCGCCTCTTTTGGATGTCCGGAATAAGTCACTATTATTTCATTGAATTCACCAATTTTTTGCTGCTTCTCTAATTGAATAAAATGGGCGTTGCCTTTATGGACAATCTCTAAAATCTTACCATCTTGTGATGCTTTTTCAATTAGCAACGGTGCTTGTAAATCAACCTGCAATACTTGATGAGGTTCTAGTACTTTATAGCGTATGGTATTACTACCGCTAATGAATTTGTCATCAGGATTAACATCGATATCTAAATGATAGTAATTCAAATCCCACCAAGCACGTTCTGTAGTAATACTGCCTCTAAGGGTATCTTGTTCTGTGAATGTTTGAGCCTGACCTAAAGTGAAAAATCCAAAAACAATGGCAATTACTATATTTTTCATTCTGTAATGAATTAAATTAATTTTGTAAAATATATCTACTGTAGGTTAAATAGGTCGGATTTATCTAAATATCCCATTAGGAAATACAACAGGACTCTCAAATCCGTTTTCACCTACTACAGAAACTCCGAAGAAGAAATTGTCAATAACAATACCTTCTAAGGTAAACTCAGTAACATCACCCACATAACGGCTGTTATCCCAAGTAGGAGAAGTGGTATCTCTCCAGTATATTTTGTACCCTTTTGCACCATCTACTTTACTCCATTGAAACTTTGCCGCCGGTTGAACAATTCCGCCAATTTTTACTGTAGTAGGTGATGGTGGAGCCCAAGCTAAAGATGCAAGATTTATAGCGTTGACAGCGGTTAGTTTAGCGGCATATTTAAAATTCACATGCTCTAATACATCGCCATAGGCAATACCATTTTCAACACGAATATCTTGATGCTGTTGTGTGTAATTTTCGTGTGCTTCCATAATACGAATACCAGGAAAACCAGCATCATTAAAAGGTCTGTGATGACCGCCACGACCAAAACGGTCTAATCGATAAATCATCATTGGGTTCATTTCGGGCATATACTGCGTCACATTTTTATGAACATAACGAGCTAACTGTCTAGAAACACCATCAACTTCGCCACCATAAAAACGTCTTGCTTTACGTTGCTCTTCAGTTTCGGTTGGAGGTACCGGTTCAGAAAAAATTCTAAAATCAACATTACTTACAATACCATCTACACCTGTAATATTACCAATCATATCATTATTAAAAATTCCGATAACTCCCCAACCTTGTTCTTTTGCATACTTCGCAACACCGCCACCACCGAATAGACCTTGTTCTTCACCAGACAAGCCCATATAGATAATACTATTTTCGAATTTATATTTCGATAGAACACGTGCAGCTTCAATGGTGCCAGCCATGCCACTTGCATTATCATTTGCCCCTGGAGATTCATCAGTGTAATTGGTAGGGTCACTTACTCTAGAATCGATATCACCGCTCATAATGATATAGCGGTTGGGATATTTAGTTCCTTTTTGAATGGCAAGTACATTAACCACTTCTACATCTTTTACAATACGTTCATTAGCACCTTTCTTTACCAAATCTTTTTGATAGATAACATGTAAACAACCATTGCAAGCATTTGATGTTTTTTCAAATTCACTTTTAATCCATCTTCTTGCAGCCCCAATACCTTTTGTTTGAGAGATAGTATCGCTTAAGGTATGTCTGGTGCCAAAATTGGTGAGTTTTGTAATATCATTTTCAATACGTTCTGCTGAAACGGCATTGATAATATCATAAATGCGTTGGTCGGTTTGGGCAGACATTACAAACGATAAGGTCAGAAGACTAATAAGTAGCAATTTTTTCATTTCAGTTTGGTTTATAATTTTAAAATGGTAATTAGTGTGAGGTCCACAAAATGGACGAAAACTCTATTTTTTAGTATTGTTTGATTTTTAGAGGTATTAAACCTACAAAAACAAAAATCGGGAAATGAATTTTATAGTACAATAAATACATTACATTTTCACTTCGAATTTACTTGCAGCAAAGTAAATGTTATGGTTTACTTAACCTTCTTATCCATTAGGTTATAAACGCCGAGTATTGGACCTATGGCCAACGGAATAAACAATAGATAAATAGGGATGGTGTTTTGAAGTAATCCTAAGAGTTCAATACTGAAAATGGTAATTGCAAAACCAATACAGTTGACCAAGGTCAGTGCTGTGCCTTTTAATTCTGGTGTAACGGAAGAAGCAACAAGATTTGAGAATTGGGGCGAATCAGCAGTAACTGCAATCCCCCATAAACACCATCCTAACAGAAAAATAGGAGAAGGTAATGAGAATAGAAAGGGTGAGATTAAACATAGTAAGCCAGACATTGATAACGCAATAATGGCTACTTTTTTGCTTCCTATTTTTTGTGATACTATTCCGCCAAAAGCACAAGACACTCCACCGAGGGCAATTATAATTCCCGTCCATAATGCTACAGAAATTTCACTACCAGTGTCTGAGTTAAACCAAAGGATGGCAACAGGGGTAAATGCCCAAAATGCATACAGTTCCCACATGTGACCAAAATAACCAAAGGCTGCTTTTCTGAACTCCGAATTTCTAAAAAGTTTAGGTCCTGCATCTAATTTTAAAGTGGGACTTACCACTCTAAACGGACCATTAGGAACTAAAACAAACATGAGTAAGCCTCCAATAGAGGTAATACCCGAAGTTATTTTTATAACACTATCAGGATGATTACCCCAAGAAGTTCCATTAATTAAAAATGGAAAAGCAGTACCTAAAACTAAAGCGCCCACCAGAAAACCTAATGCCTTGCCCAAGCCTTTTTCATAGTAATCAGCAGCTATTTTCATTCCTACGGGATAAATGCCGGCAAGAAAAAAACCAGTACTAAATCGTGCAAACAAAAGTCCGAAAACATTAAGATTAGGTAAGATTAGAAATAGGTTAGATAGGGACGCTAAAAATGCGCAAAGCAAGAATACGCGAGATGGAGAAAATCTGTCGGCAATCATTAATACACCGAATAGTAAAGTGCCAATAATAAA
>CAXBIJ010000116.1:0-10381 GCA_963975675.1 uncultured Maribacter sp.
TCTGTTAGTGAAGGACATCCTGACAAAGTGGCGGATCAAATTAGTGACGCCCTATTAGATCATTTCTTAGCGTTTGACCCAGAAAGCAAAGTAGCTTGTGAAACTTTGGTAACTACCGGTCAGGTGGTATTGGCTGGTGAAGTTAAGAGCGATACCTATTTAGATGTGCAGAATATTGCACGTGAGGTAATCAATAAAATAGGATATACCAAAGGAGAATACCAATTTAGTGGTGATTCTTGTGGTGTTATCTCATTAATTCATGAGCAATCACAAGACATTAATCAAGGTGTTGACCGTGGTTCGAAAGAAGAGCAGGGTGCTGGTGATCAAGGTATGATGTTCGGTTATGCCACTAGCGAAACTGAAAATTACATGCCACTGGCATTAGATATTTCTCATAAAATGCTACATACCCTAGCAGAGATTAGACGTGAGAATAAAGAAATTAGTTATTTAAGGCCAGATGCAAAAGCTCAGGTTACTATTGAATATTCTGATACAAATGAACCACAACGTATAGATACGATTGTTTTATCAACCCAACATGATCCTTTTGATAAAGACGATGCGAAAATGTTGGCTAAAATTAAGTCGGACATTATATCTATTCTCATCCCTAGAGTAAAAGCGCAATTACCTAAGGAGACTCAAAAGTTATTTGATAACCAAATTAAGTATCATATAAACCCAACAGGTAAGTTTGTAATAGGAGGCCCTCATGGAGATACTGGTTTAACGGGTCGTAAGATTATTGTTGATACCTATGGTGGAAAAGGAGCTCATGGCGGAGGTGCTTTTAGTGGTAAAGACCCAAGTAAGGTAGACCGTAGTGCTGCGTATGCCGCACGACATGCTGCAAAGAATTTAGTAGCTGCTGGTGTTGCCGATGAAATTTTGGTACAAGTGAGTTACGCAATTGGAGTAGTAGAACCTACCTCTATATATGTTGATACCTATGGTACTTCAAAAGTACAATTGAGTGATGGTGAAATAGCGAAGAAGGTGGCTCAGTTATTTGATATGCGACCATTTGCTATCGAAGAACGTTTGAAACTGAGAAATCCTATTTATTTGGAAACTGCTGCTTATGGTCATATGGGTAAATCCCCAATTACGATTACAAAAGTTTTCGAATCGCCATATAACGGTCGTGTTGAAAGAGAAGTGGAATTGTTCACTTGGGAAAAGTTGGACATGGTTACAGAAATTAAAAAAACATTTAGTTTATAACTTCATAGTGTTCTAGCCTTCCGGTAGAAGGCTTTTATAAATAATTTGATATTGCGAGGTACGAAGCAACTTAACTTCTGAGGTACGATACTCTGGGTTTGCTTTGTACTTCGCAATTGCATTTATGGCTACTTCCTGAAGCGTGCCGGCCTCCAGCCAGGCGTAATTAAAATAGAAGTTGAATTGTGAGATAAACATTCTTCAAATCTCATTATCGAATTTATAGTATCAAGCTTTTATATGTTCAAAAATTTACACACAATCAGTTTAAGATACTTACACAACAACTTTGAATAGTTACACCACAAAATTATATTTGTAGGAAAAAGATTACATACATTTAAATTGTAATTAATAGTGAATCCCAAATCACTGAATAACAAAAGATGAAATACTCAATATTAATACTTAACAAAAACGAACAGAAACAAGTTCAGGTTGACGCCCCAAAAGTTGACTTTAACCTGTTGCTATCGGAGTGTATTGAGTCTTTTACAGCTACTTATTAAAAAAATAACTTAACCTACGAATGCCATGCTTAAACCCTACAGAGTACCCCTAGCTATTTTGCTATACATTCTATTACAATCTTGCTCAAAAGAAACTGATCTAATTTCTGAGTATGTTGTTTTAGATACTACAAAGACCGAGTATTGTTCAATGAAATTTAATCTTGATTTTGAAATTGAAAAATCTAAAATGGCTAGTAAAAAATTAAGTCTAATTCACTTTTTGGACTAAATCTTGATCCTACCTAAAAGCCCTTTAAATGAAAAATCAAATACTCCAAGATTCTAAAAATCAAGTATACAAGAACGATTTCTTCTCAGGAATTCTAAGATTGACAAAGAAGTTATTCATGATTTAAATTTAAATGTCTTTGCGAGCAATTCTACAATCAAGTAGAAATGGAGAAACAATCTCTATCTTAGAGACACGCCATTTAATTTGTTATTTACATTGAGAGCAGTCGAAATACTTTTGGTAGTTTTTATATGGTAATTCCGGTCATGTTAAAATCTAAATAATCGAGTAAACTTTCTTAGATTTAAGACTTCAAACTCTTAGGACATGCCAAAGTTTACCATCAAACATCTTTTTTCCCTTATTTTTCTTTCTACACTGATCATCTCCTGTAGAAAAACGCCCAAAGTTGCAGATGTCGAAGTCTCCGAAACTTATGTAGCGAATAACTACACTAAGAAAGAGGTAGATATCACTATGCGAGACGGTGTTAACCTCCATACAACGGTCTATTCACCTAAGGATACCTCGAAAAAGTATCCTATCATTATGCAGCGCACACCTTATAGCTCACAACCTTATGGGGAAGGAAAATTTAAAACCAAAATTGCACCGAATGTTCATATGATGCAAGATGGCTACATTGTGGTCTATCAAGATGTACGTGGTCGTTGGTTGAGTGAGGGGCATTATGAGAACATGCGTGCTTATAACCCGAATAAATTGACCAATGCAGATATTGATGAAAGCTCAGATACGTATGATACGATAGAATGGCTGGTGAACAATGTTGAGAATAACAATGGCAATGTAGGTATTTGGGGAATTTCATATCCTGGGTTTTACTCCACGTATGCCGTTGTAGATGCACACCCAGCGTTAAAAGCAGCTTCACCACAAGCGAGTATTGCCGATTTCTTTTTTGATGATTTTCACCATAACGGAGCCTATTTACTAAGTTATTTTAGAGCCACTTCTTTATTTGGTACGCCAAGACCAAATGGCGATAAGCCGATAGATACAGCGTGGTACGTATTACCAGAATTACCGACCGAAGATCAGTACCAATTCTTTTTAGATGAAGGTCCGCTGAAAAATTTAGACCGATTCTTCGAATATGAAACTGCCGATACGCCACGTATGGCGAAAGAAGGCGTAACCGATGATTATTTCTGGAACGAGTTAAAAGAACATCCCAACTACGACGAGCTATGGCAGAGTCGTGGATTAATTCAGCATTTAAAAAATGTAAAGCCTACAGTGGCGACGATGGTAGTTGCAGGAGAGTTTGATGCAGAAGATTTATATGGACCATTGGAAACTTACAAGAATATTGAAAAGTACAATACTGGTAATTATAATACCTTGGTTTTCGGACCATGGGACCACGGTGGATGGGCTAGAAGTAAAGGTCAAAATACCGTTGGGAACTATTACTTCGGAGATTCTATTTCTGAATTTTTTCAAGAGAAGATAGAGAAGAAATTTTTTGACCATTTCTTAAAAGGAAATGGCGATAAGAATAGTGGATTACCTGAAGCCTATGTTTTTGATACCGGTAGAAAAGATTGGAAAACCTATGACACATGGCCACCAAAAGGAATGGTTAAAAAAGACATGTACTTATCTGCTGACCAAGAATTGACAACTGAACCAAAAAAAGTGGAAGGTATTCAGTTTGTTAGCGATATTAAAAAACCCGTACCATATTCAGAAGATATTAAAACTGTTTTTACCCCAAGAAAATACATGACTGATGATCAGCGTTTTGCTGCTCGTCGTAGCGATGTATTGGTTTTTGAAACCGAAGTAATGGAAAATGATCTGACTCTAGCGGGGGATATTTTAGCGAAACTAAAAGTAGCCACTACAGGTACTGCAGCAGACTGGATTGTAAAGATTATAGATGTTCACCCTGCTGATGAGCCTGCTTATGAAGGTATGCAGGAT
Source organism: uncultured Maribacter sp. (assembly GCA_963975675.1). GTDB lineage: Bacteria > Bacteroidota > Bacteroidia > Flavobacteriales > Flavobacteriaceae > Maribacter. Next base: position 3,928 of record CAXBIJ010000116.1, read on the forward strand.
CATTTAAAAATGAGTAATTATCATTTAATGGTACGTAGTGAAGTATTGCGTGGGCGTTTTAGAAACAGCTTCTCAAACCCAGAACCTTTTGTGCCGAACCAAAAGACAGATGTTACTATTAAGCTACAAGATGTATTTCATACAATCAAGAAGGGGCACAAGTTACAAGTGCAAGTACAAAGCACTTGGTTTCCGTTGATAGATTTAAATCCACAAACCTATGTGGAGAATATTTTTGAAGCCAATAAGTCAGACTTTAAAACCCAAACGCATACCGTATTTACAGATTCTAGTATTGAGTTTTCCGTGTTGGAGTAGGCAATTTGTAGGATTGTGAAATAACTAAGCCCATAGCATAACCCAAGAATTACTTACTTTTATTACAAACGAACCTTACCAAACAACAACACCAAAAATGAAAAATTTATTACTAGCAGGAGTAGTGCTTTTATTCTTAGTGCCGAATTTAGGCGCAGCACAAAAAAGCAAAGCTAAACGCCCTAATATTATTTTCATCATGTCAGATGATCACGCGTACCAAGCAATTAGCGCGTATGACGATAAATTGTTGCAGACACCAAATATAGATCGGTTGGCAAAAGAAGGTATGTTGTTTACGAATGCAAGTGTCACCAACTCCATTTGTGCGCCATCAAGAGCTACTATTTTAACAGGTAAACACACGCATATCAATGGAAAAGTTGATAATTATTTTCCGTTCGATACTACACAAGTAACCTTTCCGCAGATATTTAAAAAGAACGGCTATAAAACTGCCATGTTCGGTAAGCTTCATTTTGGGAACAATCCGAAAGGGGTAGATGAATTCATGATTCTGCCGGGTCAGGGTAACTATATTAACCCCGATTTTATCGTCACTAACGGTGATACTATTACAAAGCAAGGTTATGTGACTGACATTATTACCGATGTTTCTTTAGATTGGTTAAAGAAAGAAGCGGCGGACGACGAACCATTTATGATGATGTATTTGCACAAAGCACCGCATCGCCCATGGTGGCCAAGAGCCGATAAGTTTAAGGAATTTACCAAGAAAACCTTCCCAGAGCCAGAAACACTCTTTGATGATTATAAGAATAGAGGTTCGGCAGCGAAAACAGCCGAAATGAATTTGTTGACCCACATGATGTATAGTCATGATAGTAAAATAAGACCAGAAACGTTGGCTAAAATGGAGGGCAAGGTTCTTCCGGTAGTTCAAGAATATCCGAACGGATTTTATGGTCCGTATAATCGTGCTACGGCAGCACAAAAAGCGGAGTATGATCCCATTTTAGATTCCATCAATGATTTCTTCTATGAGAACTGGCCTAAGATGAATGATAAAGAAAAAATGCAGTGGAAATATCAGCGGTATATGCAAGATTACTTAGGTAGCATTTCTTCAGTTGATGATAATGTAGGTCGATTATTAGATTACCTAGATGATACCGGTTTAGCAGAAAATACGATTGTCATTTATACCTCAGACCAAGGTTTTTACTTGGGAGAACATGGCTGGTTCGATAAACGATTTGTATACGATGAATCTTTCAAAACCCCGTTATTAGTCCGTTGGCCAAATGTGGTGAAGCCAGGCTCTGTAGAAAATGAGATGGTACAAAATTTAGATTTTGCTCAAACTATGTTAGAAGCTGTGGGTATCAAACCACCTAAAGATATGCAAGGCGAAAGTCTGATTCCGTTACTGAAAGGTGAGAAATCTGATTGGACGCGTGATGCGGTGTATTATCATTACTACGAATATCCATCGGTACATATGGTGAAACGTCATTACGGAATTGTGAATAAGGAATTTAAGTTGGTGCATTTCTATTACGATGTCGATGAATGGGAATTGTACGATAGAAAAAAGGATCCTAGAGAAATGAATAATGTTTTTAAAGACCCTGCTTATGCAGCAACTGTTATAAAACTCAAGAAAGAATTAAAGGACATGCGAAAACTGTACAAAGATTCGCCAGAGCAAGACCAAAAATACATTGATAAGTACAAGAGTGCAGGCATGATTAAATAAGGCATTATCAGTTCGAGTAAGTTCTTTCTAATTGTCAATTTAGAAAGAACGTGCCTACCTGCCGTATAGCAGGTATCGAGAACCATTCGAGGTTAAGATGTTTTTCTGAAAGATGAACAAAAAACTAGCGATATTGAGCGATTATTTACACAATTAGTTATAAACAGCCCCTTAAACTACACAACTTGTGATTTTATATAAATTTTTCTAAATCATTAGGTTTTTAAAATTCTCTGCCCTTATATTTGCAGGGCAAAGTTCAAACACATATTGAATAGTTATCAAGAAAGGTGGAGGGATTAGACCCTTTGAAACCTTGGCAACCCTTTGTTCCACACAAAGAAGGTGCTACATTCTACCCTTACGGGAAGGATAACAGTAATCGATTTTTTTTCGATATTACTTTCTTATAACTTTTTGATTTTACCTACCCACATTTTATGTCGGTCGAGGATGAGCTTTTTAATTATTTAAATAATATTTAAAAACTACAAAATCATGAGTGATTACAAATTAGCAACAAACGCATTACACGCAGGGCACGACACAACTACCAATGGTGGAACTAGAGCTGTTCCAATTTACCAGACATCATCCTATGTATTTAAAGATACGGATCATGCTGCCAATCTTTTTTCATTAAAAGAACTTGGTTTTATTTACACCCGTTTGAACAACCCAACAAACCAAATTCTACAAGATAGATTAGCCGCTGTAGAAGGTGGTATTGGCGCGGTGGTATTCGCTTCGGGTACCGCAGCAATTTCTACAGGATTATTGACTTTATTAAAAGCAGGTGACCATATTGTGGCATCGAGCAGTTTATATGGAGGTACGTTCAACTTATTGAATGTTACCCTACCTAGATTTGGCATTACAACTACGTTCGTAGATGCATCTGATGCTAAAAATTTTAAAGATGCCGTACAAGATAATACAAGGGCATTTTTTGTGGAGTCTTTAGGGAATCCGAAATTAGATGTATTGGATTTAAAAGCGATTTCTAAAGAATCGAAAGCTGCGGGAGTTCCTTTTATCGTAGATAACACTGTAGCTACGCCAGCTTTATTGAATCCGATTGAGCATGGTGCTAACTTAGTAATACATTCTCTTACAAAATATATTGGCGGACAAGGAACTTCATTAGGTGGTGCCATTATAGATGCCGGTACATTCGATTGGACTAACGGAAAATTCCCCGAGTTTACAGAGCCATCTGCGGGATATCACGGCCTGGTATACAGCGAAGCATTAGGAGCTGCGGCCTTTACCTTCAAATTGATATTGGAAGGGTTACGTGATTTCGGTGGTGCATTAAGTCCGTTTAACGCATTTCAAATCATACAAGGTTTAGAAACGTTACCGGTTCGTATTAAGCAACACAGTGCAAATGCATTAGAATTGGCAACGTGGTTAGAAAGTAGGGAAGAAGTGGCGTGGGTAAACTATCCAGGTCTTAAAAGCAATAAATATAATGCTTTAGCTAAAGAATACTTACCAAAAGGGCAGAGTGGATTGGTTACCTTTGGGGTAAAAGGAGGCTTTGAAGCTGCTAAAAAAGTGACAGATGCCACCAAAATATTTTCATTGTTAGCGAATATTGGTGATACCAAATCATTGATTATTCACCCGTCTAGTACAACGCATCAACAACTAAATGCTGAACAACAGGCTAGTGCAGGGGTTGGTCAAGATTTAATTCGATTGTCTGTTGGTTTAGAGGACATCGAGGATTTAAAATTAGATTTGGCACAGGCATTCGAAAGCCTTTAATAATTCTATTTATTTTTATATAATAAGTTGACATTGGTGGAGAAAAGGAAATTTTCACTTTTTTCCGCCAATCAAAACATACTAGTAATTTTTTCTACGGATGCTATATAAATTACAAATTCAAAAATATAAGACCCTAAGCGGTACGACTCAAGATATACAGTTGTCCTATCAGGTATTCGGGAAAGAATTACATTCGGCACCCATTATTTTGGTGAATCATGCCCTTACGGGAAATTCAAATGTAACCGGAGAAGATGGTTGGTGGTCTGCACTTATCGGAGAAGAAAAATGTATTGACACTCAGAAATACACTATTCTAGCGTTCAACATTCCGGGTAACGGTCATGACAAATTTGTAATTGAAAATTATAAAGATTTTGTTGCCGGTGATGTGGCGAGACTTTTTATACTGGGATTAGAGCAGCTAAAAATCAAACGATTATTTGCCATTATTGGAGGTTCGTTAGGTGGCGGTATTGCTTGGGAAATGGCAGCTGTTAAACCAAACTTAACCGAGCATTTAATACCGGTAGCATCCGATTGGAAATCTACCGATTGGTTAATTGCCAATTGCCAAATACAAGAACAGTTTTTGGTGAACTCAAAACAACCAGTCCATGATGCTCGTATGCATGCCATGTTATGCTATAGAACTCCGGCATCTTTCAAAGAGCGTTTCAAAAGAAGTACTAATGAAGAGCTAAAGGTTTTTAATGTAGAAAGCTGGTTAATGCATCATGGTGATAGGCTTCAAGAACGATTTCAATTGTCGGCATATAAGCTGATGAACCAGTTATTGAAAACCATTGATGTAACCCGAGATGGAGAACAGAATTTTGGTAATCTACAGAACAGTAATACTAATATTCATATTATTGGTGTGGATTCAGATATGTTCTTTACGGCACAAGAAAATAAAGACACCTTCAAACAATTGGCACAAGCTAAAAGTAATGTAACCTATGGTGAGGTGCAATCTTTACATGGGCATGATGCCTTTTTGATTGAATTCGACCAGATGGAAAAATTGCTGACTAGTATTTTTAATACCAACGGCAATATCAAGAAAATTAAAATTTTGAAGTTTGGCGGAAAGTCATTAAGCAATGGGGAAGGACTTGAACGCGTATTAGGTATCGTTAAGAAAAAAGTGACTAATGATGAGAATATTGCAATTGTGCTATCCGCTAGAGAAAAAGCAACTGACCAGCTAGAAGATATTCTTGAAAAAGCAGCTAAAGGAAAAGATTATAAAACTGATTTTGAAGCATTAGAAAAATACCAAAAGCATACATATTCTAATGTCAGCTTATCAGCAGAGTTTAAAGGCTTGGCGAAGTTGTACGAAGGTGTTTCGTTGTTAGGTGATTATAGTGCCAAAATTAAAGATGAGGTATTAGCTTATGGCGAATTGATATCTGCGAAACTGGTGACCAAATTATTGATAGGGAAAGGTGTAAAAGCCAAAATGGTAGATACGCGAGATGTTATCAAAACTGATAATACCTTCGGCGATGCTAAGGTTTTGGAGGCTGAATCGAAAGAAAAGGTCTTGTTGAAATTTGCAGAAATTCCGAAAGATACTGTGGCAGTTGTTACGGGATTCATTTCTTCGACATTAGATGGTGAAACAACTACATTGGGTAGAAATGGAAGTAACTATTCTGCAGCATTATTGGCGAACTTCTTAGATGCCGAAGAATTACAGAACTATACACACGTTGATGGTATTTATACTGCTAATCCTGATTATGTGCCAGAAGCGAAAAAGCTGGCAAATCTTTCCTATGCCGAAGCAAATGAGCTGGCAAATTTTGGGGCAACCATTTTACACGCTAAAACCATTATTCCGCTCATAGAAAAGAATATTCCTTTACGTATTTTGAATACCTACAATGATGATAATGAAGGTACTTTAATCAGTGCCAAGTCGAGTAAAGAAGGTATTAAATCACTTTCTGTCATTGAAGATGTGGCGATGATTAATATCGAAGGCCGTGGACTATTAGGAAAGGTCGGTATTGATGCGAGAATATTTAAGGCACTTGAATCTAGTAATATTAGTGTTAGTATTATATCTCAAGGTTCTTCGGAAAGAGGAATCGGATTGGTAGTGAAAAAAGATAAGGCGAAGAGAGCTAAATTGGCCTTAGAAAATGAATTTAGTAATGATTTTGAGTCGAAAGATGTTAATATGATTACTGTGATGGATGATGTATCTATCATATCTATTGTTGGTCAAGATTTAAGTACGTTTCATAATCCGTTCAATGCGCTAATCAAAAATCAAATTGTTCCTTTATTGTTCAATAATACAGTTTCGGGCAAGAATGTAAGTTTGGTCGTTAAGAAAGCTGATTTGCACAAGGCAGTTAATGTTATGCACGGTCAAATTTTTGGTATCAGCAAAAAAATCAATGTGCTTATCTTCGGACATGGTAATGTTGGTGGTACATTGATAGACCAAATATTGAAGTCTACCAAAACAATTAAGGAGCGTAAAAAATTAGACCTTAGAGTATTTGGTATCGCCAATTCTAAAAAGATTTTACTAAATGAAAAGGGAATTACTAAAAATTGGAAAACGAATCTAAAACAGAAAGGTAAGTCATATCAAATTCAAGATGTTTTCGATTTTGC
>CAXBIJ010000117.1:0-10284 GCA_963975675.1 uncultured Maribacter sp.
ACAACATCATACATATTGATTTTTATCAATTGTTCGATGACAAAATGGTTACTATGGATATTCCTGTACGATTGGAAGGAAATTCTCCAGGGGTACGTAACGGTGGTCGCTTATTGTTTAGAAAGCGTAAACTTGCTATTAAAGCATTACCAGACAAATTACCAGATTTCTTTGATATTGATATTTCTAAATTGAGAATCGGTCAAAACATATCTGTAGGTTCATTGTTAAGCGACGATTTCACAATTTTACACCCAGATACTACTGTTGTTGTACAAGTTAAAACCGCTCGTACTGCAGTTGCTGTTGATGACGAAGATGAAGAAGGAGAAGAAGGCGCTGAAGATACAGCTGAAGAAACTACTGAAGAATAGACATCTTATTTTAAGATTTACTAATAAGCATCCCGATACACGTATCGGGATGCTTTTGTATTTTTATCCCATAATTCTAACAAGCTATGTTCGGTTTTTTCAAATCATTATTTTCAAAACACGACATAATTAAAGAAGAGAAAGACCCTATGAAGAAATTTTTAATTGTTGGCCTTGGTAATATAGGTGATGAATACGCGGAGACTCGTCATAATATTGGTTTCAAAGTATTGGATGAAGTGGCCAAGACACATGGTTTTACTTTTGAGACAGCTAAGCTTGGCGATATAGGTTCATTTAAGGTTAAAGGCCGAACTGTTATTTGTCTTAAACCCTCAACGTATATGAACCGAAGTGGTAAGGCACTTAAATATTGGATGGACAAGGAGAAAATTCCACAAGGTAATATTCTAGTAATAACCGATGATATCAACCTACCCTTTGGTACCATTCGCATTAAGACAAAAGGCAGCAACGGTGGTCATAATGGATTAAAAGATATTCAATTATTTCTTGAGACTATCTCATACAATAGATTTAGGTTTGGTGTAGGAGCAGATTTTGGTAAAGGCAAACAGGTTGATTATGTTTTGGGCCTGTGGAATGATGAAGAAAAAGAAAAGCTTACTGAGCGTTTAAAAAAATCTACAGAAGTTATCAGTTCATTCGTACTAGCAGGCATTGCCCGCACCATGAATTTGTATAATAATACCTAAATTATAGTACTTTAAAATTATAAATTCCTGAATTAGATTTGTTGCCTTCGGCATCGATTACAATTACACTCCAATAATAAACAGTATCTGCCGTAACCGAGACTTTTATACTTTTTACAGCTGGCTCAAGAGTTCGAATTAAATCGCCTGGAATCGCCTCTACCGAAAAATAAACTTCGTAACCAACAATATCGTTATCTAAATCTGATGCTGTCCAAATCAAGGTAACTTCGTTATTAATATCTTTAAATACGTTTTCTGAAGACGCTGGACTCAAATTAGTTGCAGGAAAAGGTGCAAACGTTGTTCTTGAACCAGAATTATAAAAATTCCATACCTCACTTGAAACCGTTTGGTTAACCTGACTATTTTTTGAGCGCACTATCCAAGAAAATTGTTCGCCTTTTTCTAATGGCAATTTTGCTGAATTGCTAGATGATGCTATAGTCTGCACGGTACCTGTAGAAGTATTGGTCACTCTTAATTCATATGTTTCAGTATTATTCGCTGCAGACCACCTAAATTCTACCTGGCTAGTTTCCTGTCCTAAGCTAAGTCCTGTAGTGCATTCAGAATTTCGCTCTGGAAATAGTAATTGCGCAGCTTCTGGAGGTGAAGGCGTACGCTTCTTTTTACAGCTGGTAAAAACCATCATCATACATATTCCTAAAAACAAAAACCGCATCATTTTTTAATTACTTTAGAGGTTCCTTTTACCGTCTTCCCAACATATTTCAGGTAATAAATCCCGGTAGACAATGACCTTAAATTTAGCACTACAATCCCTTGTTGTGCATTTTCAATAGAACTGGAAACCAATCTACCATCAGCACTAAAAATACTCACTTTTATATTTTCTTCGGTGTCACCCAAATAAACTTGAACAATATCTACAACAGGGTTTGGAAAAATTATTGGTTTCTCAAAAAAGCTCACTTGCTCTTCATAAATTCCTTGGCAAGGAATATCGGTAGACACTTTTAATGTATTCAATCCTTTTACTAAATCTAAAACCACACGAGACTCTTCTGTCTGTATTGAAATTCCGTTTAACTCTATGGTATAGAAAGAAGAGCCTTCTAACTCAAGGGTAATTTGAGAACCATCAAAAGCTATTTTTGATGTTACGCTCAGCGGCCCAGGTTCTGTTATTTGAACCTCTAAGCAGTATTCATTGTAGGTAATAATTCCGTCCGTTCCTGTAATACAAAGAGAATACGTGCCCGAACTTAAATTTGCCAAATTAAAGGAGTTCGAGAAATTCTGAGACAAATCTAGTCCATTACCTAAAACCCTTATTTGATAATCGAGGGCAAGTTTCGAAATTACAGTTAATGCACCGTCATTATTTTCACTACATGTTTCACTTACCAGACTTACGGTAAAGTTTTCAGCTGGAAATCTGTAAATTGGGCATCCAGAGGCATCAACTTCCAAGCCATCTGGCGTACCAAGACAAAGGTCATCTCCGTCATCAAAAACTCCATCGTTATCATCATCTGGCCTAAAATCACCTTCTACACAAAGTTCAAGAGCAAAGACATTTAAACTACCACCATCTGAAGGAGCGTTATCTCTAACTTCTAAAATCCATTCTCCTAGTATAGATTCTCCATTAAAAGCACTAAGACTGCTTAGCGGTTTTACCATACCACTAATAGCAGGGTCAATCGAGCAATTGAACGACGGACTATCATCATCAAAAGTGGCATTTATATTTCGTGCTTCACCACAAGAACTAGACACCAAAGTAACTACAGTACCCGCTGGTGAAGTTAGACTAATGACTAAATCTGCTAAAAAAGTATGCTCAAGGTCTATTACCACATTCATATCGGCCACAGGCAGGTCTTCATAGAATACAATTTTAGAACTGATTACTGGTGTACCACTACTTGAAATAGAAATAGGTAAAGCTGAAGCATTTTTTGTTGTGCAATTAAATTGAATGGTAGTAAAACTAAATGCGGTGCTAAAAACTCCCTCACCGCAATCATTTTTCGGTTTAACCCTCCAATAGTATAGACTATTATTATCTATTTGTACAGGGGAATATTTATCTGTACTTACGGTAGCAGATTCTATAATGTTTGAAAAACCGGCATCAGTCGAAATTTCCACATCATACAGTGTGTTGCCCATTGCTGCATTCCACTGTAATGTAATATCTTTTGAAGCATCAACAAAACCGTCTACGGGAGTCAATAATTGCACCGCCTCAAAATTATCATCGTACACCCTTATCTGAAGAATAACTTCTTTAGTAATAGTTGCAGAAGTTGCCAAAACTCGAATAGGATAGGTACCAACAGCTAAATTCGAAATACCTTCAAAATCAATAATAACAGGTGTATTAGTAGAATCAGCAGATACTGGGGTAAACTGCGCTGTTAAACCTGCAGGCGTTCCAATAGTACTGAACGTACTCTCCTCATTAAACCCTAAGCCCATCTCATAGGTAAAAGGAATACTAATATCGTTTGGCTTACATACGTCGTATACCACCTGCTCAAAATTCAATACAATTTCTGAGGGTGTAATAGAAAAATCAGCTGCGTTAACTGCGAAAAAAATATTATTATCAGCCTTTACCATGATACGACCTGCACTGGCTGAAATATTTGGAATAATTACACTTTGATTTCCATCATTTATAGTGTTTTCAAGCAATGTTATTGGATAAGTGATACCGCCGTCTGTAGATAAAAATACCGATACCGTTTCAGCACTAATTGGTGCAATATTAGTATTAGCTACATCCCAAGAAATCGTCTGTACCGACCCTGCTTCAAAGGATAGTTCTGTAATTTGTGAGGTTACTAAAAATGGCCCTGCTTCATTTATTACGGACACCCGTAACTCATCTGAAATTGATTGACCACCGTTTAAAGCATTGTCGCGAACCATCAACGAAAAATTTAATTCACGACCAATGTTCGAAAGTGTTTCCCAAGCTTCGCCCACTGTAGGTACTGTCTCAGTCAATTGTCCGTTCAATATTCGAGTTAAATTTGGAAAATAACGCTGCGGCAAAAGGCTCGGAGGCAAGGACCGAAAATTAGCTCCTGCCGGATTATTAGGTCCGAAAGTAGCTTGGGTAACCACACCATTATCTATTTGCTCCCAAGTGTAACTAAGAACGTCTAAAGTATCAACATCGTTTGCAACACCTGTTAATACAAAAGCGGTTCCTTTTGGAACAGTATAGTTAGATAAAGGAAGTAATGTTGGTGGTGAATTGGTCAATACCTGAGTTTGCCCACAAGAAACCGTCTGCAGATAATCTCTTATTTGTACCACACTTACATAATGAAAATAATCATCACTGTTCGTTGCTACATTATTGTTGTTTGTAATGCCTGCATAACCCATTATAGTAGTACCACTAGCTGGTTCAACCTGTACAGTTGTACCTTCAGAAATATGTGAAAAAGAGTGGTTTGCACCAAATTGATGCCCCATTTCATGCGCTACCAAATCAATATCAAAAGCGTCACCAGTTGGTGATGATAATGTAGTATAGCCACTACCCTTTCTATTATCTGTACAAACAGCACCTATAAAGCCAGAATTACCATCTAAAGTGTTATCCTGTTGATTAAAAAGGTGTCCTATATCATAATTTGCCTCACCAATAACATTGGTAAGGGTGCTTTGAACTTGAGCGCTTAAACTACCAGTATAAGGATCAGTTGCAGGGTTAGTATAGATAACTAAATCGGTATTATCGATTAATTCAAGGGTAATTGCCAAATCGCGCTCAAAAACTGCATTGATTCTGGTTAGAGTTGCATTTATTGCTGCAAGAGCATCTGCCTTTGTACCGCCATGAAACTGGGTATACTCACCAGAAGCGGAAATAGCAACCCTAAAAGTTCTAAGAGTCTGATCATCTACTAATTTCGCCGTTGTAGCCTGAGAATACTCCATTACCTGAGGCATTGTACGACATATAAAATTGATATCTCGTTCTTCTTGATCTGTTCTTCGATATATTACATACGTATCGTCGACAGTTTTTTGCATGAAGAGTGCTCCATTTTCCCCAGGTGTACTAATCATGCTTTGAACGCCTTTCGGAGAAACACTAAAACGAACCTGTGAAGTTGCATCATGCAATGCAGTACCCTTATATGATTTTATGTTAGGATATTTTTCAGCGAGCTTTGTCGAAAACAAATGTGCTTCTTCTATTTTAAAGGGAACTAAATTTCCCTTTTCATTAGGGAAATAGATGATTCTAGAACTTTCTTTTGAAGATAAAGCAAATAAAAATTGTTCTTGATTTAAACTAAAAGCTATTCCTTGGTCAACACTTATACGTTGTTTAGAAAATTGTTTAGCGAATGCAGTTAATTCCGTATTTTTCCAATATGTAGATTGAGCAACCCCGTAAAAGGAAAGAAATAACATGGTAATTGAAAAAACTAGGCGTAATTTTGCAATCATTAAGGGGCTTTTATCTCAAATCAAATATAAGTCTTTTTATTTTCTATCATAGGTGATTACAGTCCGCAACATTTCTAAATACAAAGAAGAATATCCCACAGTCATTACTATTGGCACTTTTGATGGGGTGCATATAGGTCACCTAAAAATACTGAATAAAATCATAAACCATGCCAAGAGCACTGAATTGAGATCATCAGTACTTACCTTTTTTCCGCATCCTAGAATGGTTTTACAGAAAGATACCGATATCAAGCTATTGAATACAATAGACGAAAAGGTCACCATCTTAGAACGACTTGGATTAGATATTTTAATTATTCACCCGTTTACCATAGAGTTTTCTAGGCTTACTGCTACAGAATTCGTTCGTGACATTCTAGTAAATACATTGAATATTAAAAAAGTTATTATCGGTTACGATCATAGGTTTGGTCGTAATAGAAATGCAAACATCACAGACTTAATAGCATTCGGCAATGCGTTAGATTTCACCGTTGATGAAATACCTGCGCAAGAAATTGATGATGTATCGGTAAGTTCAACAAAAATAAGAAAGGCCTTAGAGAATGGAGATATCGAAACAGCGAACAGTTACTTAGGCTATGAATATATGCTCACAGGTACCATTGTCAAAGGAAAAGGAATTGGCAAGCAACTGGGCTACCCCACTGCAAACTTATCTATAGCTGAGAGTTATAAGCTAATACCTAAAAATGGGGTTTATATCGTTAAAAGTACTTTGGAGGGCAAAATCGTTTATGGTATGATGAATATTGGATTCAACCCGACTGTTAATGGCACAGAGAAATCAATTGAAATTAATTTTTTCGACTTTGATGCCGACCTTTATAATAAAAAAATACAGGTAGATATTTTAGCGCGCCTACGTGACGAACACAAATTTGAATCGATAGATGACTTAAAAACGCAATTAGCAAAAGACAAAGAAAAATCACTTCTATATATTCAGCGATAAAATATTTAATAAGGTAGGTAGCATCTAAACACCTACATAAGGCAATCTAAGAACGAAAAGTATTTGCCTACCCAGATTTTATATAGTAGTTCACCCAATATTTAAAAATGGAATTCGAAAATAACAATATGGTCGTTGCCTTGTATTTATTTGATTCTTAAATCAGAATTAAAGGAAAACCTTAGGCATCTTTTTTTTAGATTCAATAATAGACCAGGCCGCAGTACATTGAAAATCTATTAAGCATTATAATTTGACCCTTCCTTCGAAATTTCAGACAAGCGAGTAATATTTTCCAATACTCTGACATTATTCAAACTACAATTTCAAAATAGCTATGCAATAATTTATCATTTATAGTCCCATTTGATACTAAAGTGCTCAAAAACCAATTTAATCGATGTTTAGACCTTAAAAGCAACCTATTTAAATCTAAGATTAATGTAAATTTGCAGCCAAATACGACCAGTAATGTTACAAATACAGACCATAAGAGATAATAAGGAAGAGTTAATTCTCGCACTTGGAAAGAGAAATATCGATGCCAAACCGTTATTGGAAAATATTCTTCAATTAGACGAAAACAGACGTAATACCCAAACACGTTTAGATAACGTTTTAGCCGAATCAAATAAGCTTTCGAAAGAAATTGGTGTATTGTACAAAACAGGTAAGGCTCAAGAAGCAAATTCTTTAAAGGAACAAACGGTCAATCTAAAGGATGAATCTAAACAATTGGGTGAAGATTTGACTATTGTCGAAGAAGAGCTTCAAGCATTGCTATATCAGATTCCGAATGCGCCACACACTTCTGTTAATAAAGGTACTTCAGAAGAAGACAATGAAGAGATTTTCAAAGAAGGCGTCATACCTACTTTACATGCAGAGGCCCAACCACACTGGGAACTTGCTAAAAAGTATGACATCATAGATTTTGAATTAGGAGTTAAAATTGCAGGAGCAGGTTTTCCTGTATATAAAGGAAAAGGAGCCCGTTTACAACGTGCCTTAATAGCTTACTTTTTAGATAAAAATACTGAAGCAGGATATACTGAAATTCAAGTGCCCCATTTAGTAAACGAACTATCTGGCTACGGTACAGGGCAATTACCCGATAAAGAAGGTCAAATGTATCATGTTACTGCAGACGACCTGTACTTGATACCTACAGCAGAAGTACCTGTTACCAACATTTTTCGGGATGTAATCGTAAATGAAACTGATTTTCCTATCACCTATACTGGCTATACACCATGTTTTAGAAGAGAAGCAGGTAGTTATGGCGCTCATGTGCGTGGTCTAAACCGTTTACATCAATTTGATAAGGTTGAGATTGTACGTGTAGAACATCCCACGAAATCCTATGAAGCTTTAGATGGCATGGTAGAGCATGTTAAAAATATTTTAAGAGAGTTAAAATTACCTTACCGCATATTACGCCTTTGCGGTGGCGATTTAGGGTTTACAGCCGCTCTAACATTTGATTTTGAAGTGTTTTCTACAGCGCAAGATCGTTGGCTAGAAATTAGTTCTGTTTCGAATTTCGAAACCTACCAAGCCAATAGATTAAAATTGAGGTATAAAGATGAGAATGGTAAAAACCAATTAGCACATACCTTAAACGGTAGCTCCTTAGCTTTACCCCGTGTTTTGGCAGGTATCTTGGAAAATTATCAAACTCCTGAAGGCATTAAAATACCAGATGTATTAGTACCTTATTGTGGGTTTGAAATGATTGATTAAACTTGAAATGGTTAAGCTTTTAGCACTACCATTTTGAAATAGTAGTTGTAAGAACAATCAGTAAATACGCCGTGTAAATCTAGTTTACACGGCGTATTTATTATAAGAATTTACCTAAATTTAAAAGTTAGTTTAAAAAATAATTCACATATGGAATACTTTACAACAGCATACTCAGCCTCAAAAGCAAATGCTACAATAGCCATAAAGAAGTCAAAAATTGATTTTGGAATTACCCCAGAAACAGCCGATAGCTTACCAAATCCAGCAGAATTATTCTTAGGTTCATTTTCGTCTTGTATTCTTAAAAATGTTGAGCGTTTCTCTATTCTTATGCATTTTGAATATACCACTGCTGAAATTTCGGTGAAGGCAACACGTTTAGAAAAACCTCCAAGAATGAACAATATCAGCTATGTGCTAAAAGTGTATAGTAAAGACAAGAACATAAATTTAGACCTACTTAAAAAGAACATTGAAAAGTTCGGAACCATATACAATACCGTTAAGTTATCTTCTACCATAAACGGCACAATTGAAAAAATTTCAGCATAGAAAAAACGAGGTAGCAAAACAGAAACTCCACTATTTCGATAAATAAATACCTGAACATGAATTGGATAATTTTAATTATTGCAGGCTTATTCGAAGTTGTCTTTGCATTCTGTTTGGGCAAGGCTAAAGAAACTACAGGAAACGAAATGTATCTATGGTATGCTGGTTTTTTTATTGCACTCTGTATTAGCATGGCCCTTTTAGTGAAGGCAACGCAAACTCTACCTATAGGAACAGCTTACGCCGTGTGGACTGGTATTGGTGCTGTTGGCACAGTGTTACTTGGTATCGTGGTATTTAAAGAGCCTGCCACTTTTCTTAGACTGCTTTTTATCACGACCCTTATAGGCTCTATTATTGGCTTAAAAGTAGTATCTCATTAAATTAAAGCAAATAGAAATACAGTAACTATTAAGTAGATTTACAGTCTAAATGTTTTTAAGATTATTTATAGAAAATCTGATCATCATGAATAAAAAAGTTACAGATTATCTTAATGGACTTACCCAATGGAAAGAGGAGTTAACGAAGCTACGAGAGATAATTCTTGACTGTGACTTGGTAGAAGATTTTAAATGGAAGCATCCTTGTTATACGTATAAAGGAAAAAACATTGTATTACTGCATGGTTTTAAAGAATACAGTGCTCTCCTATTTTATAAAGGAGCACTTTTAAAAGATCCAAAAAAAATACTGATTCAACAGACAAAAAATGTACAATCCGGTCGACAAATTCGATTTATAAATTTAGACGAGATAAATCAATTAGAGGCTGAAATTAAAAATTATGTACTTGAAGCTGTAGAGCATGAAAAATCTGGTCGAAAAATACCAATGAAAAAGGTATCCGATTTTGATTTTCCGACAGAATTAGGAAATAAATTCAAAGAAAATCCTGAACTTGAAACTGCGTTCAAAAATCTAACTCCCGGACGACAGAAAGGTTATTTACTGCATTTTACACAAGCAAAGCAGGCTTCAACGCGACTATCAAGAATAGAAAAAAACACAAAACGAATTTTTGACGGCAAGGGATTAAACGATTGTATTTGCGGACTTTCTAAGCGTATGCCGAATTGCGATGGCTCCCATAATCAACTCGGTTCGAAATAATTATTTGCCCATACGTTGTCACCGTCACTTTACACCATCTTATAGCATTCTACGTATCTTTGAATATGCGTTTCTTAATTTTCTTTATTTCGTATTTGTCACTAGCCACTTTTGCTTGGGCTCAAGAAGATTTCTTGGCAAAGCAATATTTTGCTGAAGGCGATTTTGAAAAGGCAGTGGTTTTCTACGAAAAATTAGTAGAGAAAAATCCGCGGCGAACAGAATACGCACAAGATTTAGTAGCCTGCTACCAACAATTAGAGCGTTACGAAGATGCAGGTGAATTTCTAAAAGAACGTTTAAAAGACCGAAACCCCTATCCTACTTTAGTGGTAGATTTAGGATATAACTACGC
>CAXBIJ010000118.1:0-10257 GCA_963975675.1 uncultured Maribacter sp.
TTAATAAAAGAAAACCATGAATTATAGCCGATAATTTACTTCTACCTCCAGATTGAATATTTGCCGAACTACGAACTATAACTTGTGTAATTGGCAGGCCACCTATCATACCAGAAATAATGTTACCAGCTCCTTGCGCTAATAATTCACGATTTGTTGGAGTAACATTTTTATGTGGATCTAATTTATCTGTAGCTTCAACACACAATAGAGTTTCTAAACTCGCTACTAAAGCGATAGTGAAAGCTGTTATCCAAATTTGTGGATTAGTAATTGCAGAGAAGTTCGGAAAACTAAATTGGCCAAAAAATGATGCAGCATCTTCTGGTACAGGAACACTAACTAGGTGATCTGAAGATATTGATAATACCTCACTACCTTGAGTAAATATAAAATATAGTATACCAACGGCTACCGCCACCAATGGGCCTTGTACCAATTGAAATATTTTTCCTTTTTTAGAAAGTACTTTATCCCATAGTAATAAAATGGATAAACCTATAACTGCAACTAGGGTAGCGCCAGGGCTAATATTATTTAAGGTGTCTAATATTTCAGTAAATGTGTTTTTACCGTCAACTTGAAAAAATGCCCAATCACCTTCTGGATCTGAGTCATAACCGAAAAAGTGAGGTATCTGCTTTAGTATAATAATTATTCCAATACCTGTAAGCATACCTTTAATTACAGAAGAAGGGAAGTAGTAACCAATAACCCCAGCTTTTAAAAACCCAAAGATTATTTGAATTACACCACCTAGAACTACTGCAACTAAGAAGTTTTCAAAGCTACCAAGCGTTCCAATTGATGTCAATACTATTGCCGCTAAACCTGCAGCCGGTCCGCTAACGCCAATTTTAGAGCCACTTAGGGCTCCAACAAATATACCACCTACGATACCGGCGATTAAACCTGAGAATAAAGGAGCTCCACTTGCCAATGCTATACCTAAACAGAGAGGGAGCGCAACGAAAAATACTACGATACTCGCTGGAATATCGCTTTTTATATGTTTGAACATGTAAATAAAATGATTATGTCCTATTAATTATAAATAGGACAGATTAGTCAATTGAATAAAAAACAGGTAAATACTAACCTAAATGTTCAGGAGGGGGTGATAACACTTCTAATGAAAGGTCAAAATAACCAATAATATGGTGGTTTGGTTTAATGGAATTTTCATAAATAGCGATTAAAGAAAAATCAAGTAAATTTTCCTTAACAAACTTTTCTTCACCCATAGATTTTTTTCCAGACTCTTGTTGTTCCTCTTCGTTGAGGTTAGTCACGACTATAGGGTTGTCAACATCGCATAGGGTTATTATGCTTGGTGCAGTTAATGCAAAAAGCCACAATAATAAAAGAGTAATGCGAGCTATGTATTTCATCTATTTTAAAAGAAAGTAAAGATACTATCCAAACGTTTAAATACTGTTAACAAATTTCTAAAAATCCTTTAACAATTTCAATTCATTTTTTTGAATCCACCCTGTTTTACCGTCGGCAAGTTTTATCTTATTCCACTCGTCTAATTGGTCTAGAACGCTCACTTTGGTACCAGCATGTATCACAAAAACCTGTTGACTGCTATTATTAGGTTCAGATTTTATAGAGCTTTCTTCTGCAAATATTATCGCAGGTTGTAAATCTTTGAAATCATTTCGCTGTATAATTGCAAAAACTATTGCAATGACACATAGGAATAAGGCAATTATACTGCCAATAAATGACAATCGTTTTAGCGTAGATGAGTTAGCATAGTAAAAAAGAATGTACAATAGAACAAATAGGATTATGAAGGTAATAGCAAAATAAGCCCATTGGTCGAAAGTTAATTTACCCGTTACACTTTTATATAATTTAGACAATCCGGTCTCTGGCATAGTGCCAATGGCATCTAAAGTCATGTTTTGAGCATAGCTAAGGTTGGTTTTTACTTCTTCATCATTTGGTGATAACAATAAGGCTTTTTCGTAAAAATATATGCTCTCTGCAATTTTGTTTAGTTTGTAATATGAGTTGCCCAAGTTGTAATAAACAGCAGTCGAATGCTCTCCATTATCTAGAATATCGGTGTAGAAGCCTATTGCTTTTTCATATTCACCAGAATTATAGGCGGTTGTGGCCTCATCGAACAATTTATTGTTCTGAGCAGTGCACCATAGAACTGTAAAAAGGCTAAAAAATATAGTTAGCTTTTTGAACATGCTTATAATTGTTTATCCATTTTGGAAATTACCTCGCTTGCCGTTTCATAATCAGCCTGCATTTGCACATCAGAGAAAGGACTATACCTAGCCGCTTCGCAATTTTCTAATAATGCTATAAAACCTTGTATGGTATTTGTTTCTATATTTTTTTTATTCAATAACTCGACAATTTTATCTTTACTGAAATCAGAGGTCTCAATCTTTAATTTTGCCTTTAAATAGTTATGTAAAGCCCTTTCTAAAGCAACATAGAAAGAGTCTTTGTTGCCTAATTCTTTTTTAGCTGCAGAAAGGTATTTTCTAGCTAACTTATTAGCTCTTCTAACTTTATTACCAGCCACATCACCAGCAAGGGCATCTCTTTTCTTTCTAAATACAATGGCCAAAGGAATTAATACTAATGGACATAATAACCAAAGATAGAATGTGGTGGAGCCGAAAAAATAGGAAACTGATTTGCTAGTTAGGTTCGGTGTAAGTTTTATGAAATTAAACTGATTTTCACTTGCAACAACAGATTGTTTTGAACTATTTGTCGAAGCTGCTGAATTGCTATCTGCACTCAGCGGCCCTTCTAGTACGTTAATGACAATTTCATCTGAAGTTAGAGTCGTATATTTTTCGGTTGTTGGATTGAAAAAGCTAAAACTTAATGGAGCAATTGGGTATTTTCCCCTAAATGATGGTACGATAGTGTATTGATTGCTAACCTTACCTTGCATACCGGCCAATGTAGTTCTTACCCCTTCGGTAAATTCTGGATCATAAACTTCTAAGGCACTTGGTAAGATAAGTTCAGGAAGTTTAAAAAGTTTAAGGTTTCCTTTTCCGTTTACTTCAACGGTTGCTTGTAAAGATTCTGTTGCATTTAAATTTTTCTTACTAGTAGTAACCGCAAAATCAAAATCACCTACAGCTCCATTAAAATCAGAAGGTTGGTTTGCCAATGGTAATGGCTTAACGTTAATGGTTCTATTTCCCGCAGATACTGTTTTATTAGTTTGGGCATACATTCTTTGTCCAAAAAAATCACGTCTTCCTGTAGGCACATCTACAGTTACATCTAGTGATAGCGGTTCAATATCTAACTCTCCAGATTTTTGAGGATAGAGTACAACTCGTTTTAAAATTACATATCTGTAAGGCTTGCCTTTGTAGGTTCCGTTTTGGGCGCTTAGAGCGGTAACTTTAATATCTTGACTCCAGAAATTATTATAGGTAGGGTTATCCAAAGGTTGATAATTTGATACACTAATATTCGGACTTACATATAATTTATAGATGACTGTTATAGCTTCGTTTAAAAACGGATCGGTCTTAGAAATTTCTGCAACTAAATGTAGATTCTCATCAGCTACGTCATCTGCAGTCATTTGATCACTTGGCTTGTCTACCGCTGCAGTCACCTCTACTTCGCTTGCAAGTGATTTATAGGTTTCGCCTCCAATAACAATTGTAGCTTGTTTAATGGTGAATTTACCTTTTGAGGTTGGGGAAAGTGTGTAAGAATAAGATTTAGAATAACTTCTTACGCCATTGATCCATGAAGAACTGATGGACTGTGATGGACCCATGATTACTTTAAACCCTGAGAAATCTGGCGGATTAAAATTATCGCCATCACGGTTCATGACAAAGTCTACTCTAAGTCTTTCATTTAAACCAAGCTTTGATTTGCTCAATTTCATTTCAAAAGTTACAGCATTATTATCTTGTGCCATCATCAAAAATGATGATAGAAACACCGTTAGTACTAACGTAAGTTTAGTTATGGTCTTATAATCTACCAATCTTTTTCATTTTTAACCTTAGCGCCTTTTACCTTCTTGGCATCAATTTTATCTTGAACCTTTTTCTCTGCATTTTGCATAGCTCTTAACAAGTTTTCAACCTGTTGTTTTGAAAGTTGATTTGGTCTGGGTTGCTGTTGTTCCTGTTCATTATCATCTTGCTCAGGCTTTTTCTTTTGGTCTTCCTTATTATCGCCTTCACCTTCCTTGTTCTCGTCCTTTTTCTCTTCATTCTGGTCTCCTTCATCACCCTTATCTTTCTTATCCTCGTTTTCTCCCTCTTCTTTTTTGTCTTTGTCTTTATTTTCGTCCTTGTTCTCCTTGTCTTTATCCTTGTTATCCTGATTTTGTTTTTTCTCTTCCTCGTCTTTTTTCAAAAGTTCTTTTGCTAGGGCAAGGTTATATCTTGTTTCTTCATCTTTTGGGTCATTTCTTAAAGCTTCTTTGTATGCTTCAACTGCTTTAGCATAATCTTTGCGCTTCATAAAAACATTTCCCATGTTATGATATGCCTTATGCTTTTCCTCTTTGGATGTTGATGCCTCGCCAGCTTCTTTAAATCTGCCAAAAGCTTCATTATACGTTTCATTAGCATAATATGCATTTCCCAAATTATAAGGGGCCACGCTATTATCAGGACTCTTTGCTATTGCTTTTCTATAATCTGCTTCAGCGGCTATAAAGTTATCTTCAGACAATGCTTTATTGCCATCCCAGGTTAGGTTCGTCGATGACCTTAAAGCTTTTTCTTTCTCGTCTGCTTCTTGCGCAAAAGAAGACAAGCACATAAAAGCTGCTAAAAATACGAGGCCTATTTTATTCATGTCTTTTCTCATTGAACAAATTAAGATTCTTTAACCACTTGGTTTTACGGTCCAAGATAAAAATATCTAAAAATAGAAGCAACAATGCTGCTCCAATAAACCATTGAAATTGGTCTTTGTATTCTGCGAACTGCTTGGCCTCAAATTCCTTTTTATCCATTTGTAACAATTCATTTTTAATAATGTCAACAGCAGCATCTGTGTTTGAGCCATCAATATACTGACCATTGCCTTCACTTGCAATATCGATAAGAACCTCTTTATTTAATTTTGTAATCACGGTTTCACCTTCACCATCTTTTTTTAAACTTTCTAATATTCCATTTCTTTTAATTGGAATAGGAGCTCCTTTTTCTGTACCTACTCCTATAGTATAAATAATGATGCCTTCATCAACAGCATCTTCAACTGTATTTAAGGTAGAGCCTTCAGAATGGTCCTCGCCATCAGAAATTATAAACAATACACGATTGGTTTGCTCGGCATCATCATAATAAGTCGTTGCAAGTTTAATTGCTTGGTCAATCGCGGTGCCTTGTGAAGTAAGCATATCGGTATTCATACCCTGTAAAAACATCTTGGCAGCACTATAATCTGTAGTAATGGGTAATTGAGGATAAGCCTGTCCTGCGTAAGCTATTATACCAATACGGTCACTCGCCAATTGATTTATAATTTCAGATACTAATCTTTTTGCTTTTTCAATTCTGTTTGGAGCAATATCTTCTGCAAGCATACTTTTAGAAACGTCCACTGCAAAAACAATATCTACACCTTCTCTTTTTACAGTTTCTAACTTTGTTCCAATCTTAGGGTTTACTAGACCTACAATTAATAAAGCCAATCCAATAATTAACACAATAAGTTTAATGACACCCTTGTTGGAAGAACGATTAGGCGTCAACCTTTTTAATAGCTCGGTGTTTGCGAATTTCTTTCTTGTTCTCTTTTTCCACACTAAAACCAATAGAAACAGAACCACTATCACTGGAATGATAATGAGCAAGTAGAAATATATTTTTTCGTCTAACTGTACCATATTATACAAAACTTCTAAATAGCGTATTTCTTAAAATCCATTCTAATAATAGAAGCGCGCCTGCTAATAAAATCCATGGTCTAAATTTCTCTTCGTATCGGTAATATTTGAATTCTTCTATATCCGTTTTTTCCAATTTATTGATTTCGTCATAAATTTCTTCTAACGACTCATTATCGGTAGCTCTAAAATATCTACCACCTGTAGCCAGTGCGATATCTTTTAACAATTCTTCATCAATTTCAACTTGCCGCATACCATACCTATAAGATCCGTCAGCATTATAGGAGATAGGTGAAAGTGCATTACCGTTTGTGCCTAAACCAATAGTGTAGGTTTTTATGCCATATTCAGTAGCTAAGTCAGCCGCAGTCTGAGGTTCTATAAAGCCTGAATTATTGACCCCATCGGTTAATAAAATGATGATTTTACTTTTAGCTGTACTTTCTTTTAAACGGTTGACCGAAGTGGCCAACCCCATACCAATTGCTGTGCCGTCTTCTAATTGGCCGTAAGTGATTTCAGAAAGAGCATTTAGAACAATTGATTTGTCGGTGGTAACAGGTGTTTTGGTATAACTTTCAGCTGCATAAACCACAAGGCCAATACGGTCATTGGGTCTTTTTTTAATAAAATCTGCCGCAACATCTTTAAGGGCAGCTAGCCTGTTTGGCTTTAGGTCTCTTGCAAGCATACTAGAAGACACATCGATAGCCATAACGATATCGATTCCTTTAGTTGTTTTGGTTCTAGTAGAAATATCTTCTGTTTGTGGTCTTGCCAAAGCAACAATAATGGCGCCAAGAGCCAAAAGTCTTAGTAAAAATAGGCCGGGTTTTAATTTAGGTAAAATGCTTTTATAGCTAAAGCCTTTTGCACTTGAAATACGAAGCGATGCAGTTTCTTCTTTTTGTTTAAAGATATACCACACAATAGCTAATGGCAGTATTAATAACAGCCAAAAGAAATCAGGATTTGCAAATGATATATTCTCGAACATTTATGATTCTGTTTTAACTTCTACCGATGCCAGAATTCGGTCAACTATTTCTTGTGCATATGTATCATCTTCTAACCAAGTAAGAATAACATATTGTTGAAAGCCTTTACCGCCAAAAAGTAAAACGGTGTACTTACCATCAATTAATACTTTAGAATTAGGAACTAAAAATTTACCGTTTCCATAAACCTTTGCCCCTGTTACCCCACCAATTGTAGAGAACTCCTCTTGTTTAGTGATTATATTTTTTGCTCCCTGATTTTCAAAATTGGACAGTATTTGTTCAATCGTTTTTTCGAAATCGGGTTCAGCATCTTGTTGATTAAGTGTTATTGATGTGGTCCCCACGGTAAACAAACCAATAGTACTGGTATACCCAAATGCTTGTAGGTCTGCAATTGCTGCTTTTGCTTCTGGTGGCAGCTTAACTTCTTGTCGCACTAAAACCTGTGGCGTCTCTAATTGAACTGGAGGGAAACCATAACTGCTGCGCACCCATTCTCCTTCTAATAATTCTTTGGTTGGATGTCCAAAAACAGAATCTTTTAAATAGCCAAAGCCATATTTTACACCAGCAATTGTAGTACCTATAAGTATAATGGCTACGAAAGATATAATGGCAACCATTATCTTTTTCTTTTTCGCCTTACGCTCAAGTTCCTCTTGGTATTCAGCCTGTTCTAATAATTCCTCTTCGGTAGGTTCTGGCAATGCTTCATGGGTTTTAACCACAATTTGTTCTACGAGTTTTCTGTCTTGTTCGGCTACTAATGTCGATGGCTTATTTTTAGCGAACTTCACTAAATCGGCCGTTTGTAATATTTGTTGAAATTGTTTAATGGTATCATCGTCTAACTTTAACTCACCTGCATCTTTTAAAAGTTCTAATTTTTCAATTAGCTGACCTGTGGTACTTTCTAAAGCAGAAACATGTGCATCTTCCTCCAAATAAGAACGAACAATTGAGGTTAGCTCAGAGTAGTATTGTTTATACTCGTCTTGTATTAAATATTTAGAATTTTCTAAACGTTTTAGTTCTAATAATGCTCTGTCATAAGGGGGTAAAAGTGCTACTTTCTCTTCTTCTGTTAATGTTTTTTTGCGTAATACAAACCAATAGAAAAGTGCTCCTAATACGAATAGAATCAAGATACCTATGAGTACATATTTCCATAGTTCCATATTGCTTTTCTCAACATTAATAATTGGTTTAATGTCGTACATTTTTTGATTCAAAGTATCTACCGGAATGGTAGCAACTTTAATCAACATAGAATCGGTCATGAAACCCATTCCATTTATATCAATTCGTTGAGAGGGTAATTTATAAACTCCAGAATCGAATTGAGTTAGTGCGTATATTTTTTGTAAGGTTAAGCGGTCTTTTTTTCTAGTGGTATCTGTCTCAAAAGCTTCAACGGTTTCTAATGGAGAAAAAGTTTGCCCTTCAGGAAAAATAACTGTAGCTGTGGAGTCAATATCAACAGTCACTGTCCAATGTACCTGTTCACCTATTTTAATATATGTGGTGTCTATTTTAGTGCTTATGGTGGGTCTATCTTGAGCAAAATTTTGAAAGACAAATAGAAGAAATACCAACATAGGCATGCTTCGCAGTAAGTTCGAAATGCCTTTTATAATTATACTAGTATTATTTATCATTCGTATCAACCTCTTCTTTTAAAATAACCCAATAACTTCTTCACATAACTTTCGTCAACCCTACAATCTAAGGTTCCACAGCCAGATTTAGTGAACGATTCTTTAAAATATGCAACTCTATCTCTATGAAATTCTCCATAGGCATTTCGCACTTTTTTAGATTGGGTATTTACCAATTGTAATTCTCCAGTTTCAGCATCTTCAACTTGTATCATGCCTAGATTAGGTATAGACTCTTCGCGTTCATCGAAGACTCGAATTCCTGTCAAATCATGTTTGCTACCTGTAATTTTCAGTGTTTTTTCATAACCATCATCAATAAAATCAGAAAGCACAAAAACTATAGCTTTCTTTTTCATTACGCTGCTCAAGAATTTCAATGCCTGTGCAATATCTGTTTTATTGCTTTTAGGTTTAAATTCTAACAACTCACGTATTATGCGTAAAGCGTGCGTTTTACCTTTTTTTGGTGGTATAAAAAGTTCAATTTGATCAGAGAATAAAATGATACCAACTTTATCATTATTCTTTAAAGCACTAAATGCTAAAGTTGCCGATATTTCGGTGACAATTTCATTTTTAAATTGATTGGTAGTTCCAAAAAGCTCTGAGCCACTTATATCTACCATGAGCATCATGGTGAGTTCTCGTTCTTCTTCAAAAACCTTTATGAAAGGTTCGTTATAACGAGCGGTAACGTTCCAGTCTATGTTTCTAACATCGTCACCAAATTGATACTGCCGTACTTCACTAAATGTCATACCTCTACCTTTAAAGGTAGAGTGATATTCCCCACCAAATATATGGTCAGACAGACGTCGTGTCTTAATCTCTATTTTCCGTACTTTTTTGAGTAACTCTTTGGTATCCATTTTGTTTTTAAAACAGTAGTTAATTAATCAAGAATCAGCATTGAGTACTATGCCATCGGGTTTAATAAGCCAATTGCGAACTGATTACTAGAAACTAACTTTATGGTACTTCAATCTCGTTTACGATTTTATTTATAATATCTACAGAGGTGATATTTTCGGCTTCTGCTTCGTAAGTAATTCCAATTCTATGTCTAAGAACATCGTGTACAATAGCCCGAACATCTTCTGGCACCACATAACCTCTTCTTTTAATAAAGGCATAACACTTAGCGGCGATACCTAGGTTGATACTTCCCCTAGGTGAAGCACCAAAACTAATTAGAGGCTTTAAGCTTTCTAGATTATATTTTTCAGGATATCTCGTAGCGAAAACAAGATCAAGAATATATTTTTCAATTTTCTCGTCCATATATACTTCACGAACAGCCTTTTGAGCACTTAGTATTTGTTCTATGGATACTACGGCATTTACCGTTTCATAGTTGCCTAATAAATTCTGACGCATAATCAATTGTTCCTCGTTGATTTTCGGATAATCGATAACTGTCTTCAGCATAAAACGGTCGACCTGTGCTTCAGGAAGCGGATACGTTCCTTCTTGCTCTACTGGGTTTTGAGTAGCCATTACTAAAAAGGGCTTGTCTAAGATGAAAGTTTCATCACCAATAGTCACTTGTTTTTCTTGCATCGCTTCTAAAAGAGCAGATTGCACTTTTGCAGGAGCACGGTTTATTTCATCCGCTAAAACGAAATTGGCGAAAATAGGACCCTTCTTTATAGAAAAGTCATTCAACTTCATGTTATAAATCATTGTTCCTACAACATCGGCAGGTAATAAGTCTGGAGTGAACTGT
>CAXBIJ010000119.1:0-10250 GCA_963975675.1 uncultured Maribacter sp.
TCATCTCTTGCTCTATAGGATTGAAATTTTTAATCATATCTCCCTTAACAGGTATTTTGACTAAGTTTTCTTTATCATACCCTAAATCTCTTCCTTTAACATGCTGAACTTGTTGGTAAACAATTATAGTACTAATAATAAATACGATAGATACCACGAATTGGGTAGCTACCAGTCCTTTTCTAATTAAAGAAGCGCTACCCTTTGCCCTGGGCGCACCCTTCAGCACTTCTACAGGCTTAAAAGAAGATAAATAGAACGCAGGATACCAACCTGCAATAAGCCCACAAAACAATGTTATACCTAATAAGGTTAAAACATGAACCGGATTCACCAAACTTAAATCTAGTTGTTTATCAATGAGTAGATTGAACTGTGGAATAAGAAGTTTTAAAAGTACTACACTTAATGCTGCCGATAACGCTGCAGTAATTACCGCTTCTGCCATAAACTGAGTTATCAAACCTTTTCGACCAGAACCTAATACTTTTCGAACTCCAACTTCATTGGCTCTCTTTTCGCTTCTTGCAGTAGCAAGATTCATAAAATTTACGCAGGCAATCAATAATATAATGATGGCAATGAGACTAAAGAGTTTTACATATATAATTTGCCCTCCAACTTTTTTGCCACTTTCAAAGGTTGATCTTAAATGCCAATCTTTCATCGAATGCAGAAATGCATAGACCTCAGCATCTTCTGTTTTTTGAGGAATTATTTTTTTTACCTTTTCATTTACAGTGTTATAATCTGCCTCTGGCGAAAGTTCAACAAATGTATCTGAGAAAAGGGCACCATATTCTAACATCCAATCTTTACCCTTGGCATATCTTTCAAATGGTGCAATCCAATCAAAATTATAGGTTACATTATTGGGCAAATCTTCAAAAACACCAGAAATGGTATAGTTTGTATCATTATTTACTTTAATAACTTTACCAATCGCTGAACCATTTTCTCCGTAAAGTTGTGCAGCGGTTTTCTGAGAAACAACAATGGCATCTACATCTTCGAAAGCAGATTCAATACTACCTTCTACAAACGAAAGACTGAACATGTTTAAAAAATCGGGATCTGCATATCGACCTTGCTTATTAATAGATATCTCATCTACTTGAAACAATAAATCTTCCCCTTTGGTTCTTGCCGCATCTACAATACCGGGCACTTCGCCTTTTAATACTTGTGCTAACGGCCCGGGTGTTGCTTGAAAAAATGTTCTCCATTCTCCATCATACTGTTGGTTGGTAGGTACATAATAAACTACATTTTGCTTCACAAAATTTTTGTCAAAACCTACCTCATCTTCTACCCAAAGTAGTATCATAGCGGCACAAGTAATACCAATGGCTAAGCCAAAAATATTTAACAGGCTATATCCTTTATTCTTCCAAAGATTTCGCCAAGCGATTTTGATATAGTTTTTAAACATGATGCTCGTTTTTTGATGAATGATTTCTAATTTAAAATCCGTGATTAAGGGATAAGTTTGGTTGGTTTGATGTTGATTGATGAATAAACTCTACTTATTAAATCATTGCCCCGATAGCCCTATTTTGACTTTCGGTTACTATTTGGCCATCGAAAAGATTAACTATTCTATGAGCAAAATGAGAATCGTGGTCTGAGTGAGTAACCATTACTATTGTGGTTCCTTCTTGGTTTAATTCTGTTAACAAGTTCATTACTTCCAAACCATTTTTAGAATCTAAATTACCCGTAGGCTCATCGGCTAATATTAATTTCGGATTTGTAACCACTGCTCTTGAAATGGCAACACGTTGCTGTTGACCACCTGATAATTGCTGTGGAAAATGTTTTTCTCTATGTGCTATTTTCATGCGCTCAAGTACTTTCATTACTTTTTCTTTTCGCTCAGCCTTACCCATTTTCAAATAGATTAACGGCAGCTCTACATTTTCAAATACGGTAAGTTCATCTATCAGATTAAAGCTTTGAAAAACGAAACCTAAATTACCTTTGCGCAATTGGGTACGTTGACTTTCCTTTAAGCCACCTACTTCATTACCAGCAAAATTGTAACTACCGTCGGTAGGGTTGTCTAACATACCTATGATATTCAAAAGTGTTGATTTACCACAGCCTGAAGGCCCCATTATAGCTACAAATTCGCCATCCTCTACTTTTAGGTTGACATTGTTCAATGCCAAGGTTTCTACTTCTTCTGTTCTAAAACTCTTTTTAAGATTTGTAATGGATATCATTTTCGATTGATTTTAATTGTTATTTAAAAGACACCTTGACTAAGCTTGGTGTGACAGTTTATTTTTATTTTAATATGATTCTTTCAGCCTCTCCGAAATTGTCATAGTTACTAGTTATTACTTTTTCTCCGGCTTGCAACCCTTCTAATACTTCGTAATATCTAGAATTCTGTTTTCCGATTCTTATATTTCTTTTGATGGCTTCATCTCCATCTGATCCTATTACAAAAATCCATTGTCCGCCAGTACTTTGAAAAAAGCTTCCTTTTGGTAATAATAATGCGTCATTAGATTCACCTAATTGTAATTTGATGTTATAACTCTGACCTGAACGTATAGTTTCTGGTTTGTTATCAGTAAATACCAAATCAACTTTAAAACGACCATTTCTAACTTCTGGATAAACTTTTCTTAATCGTAATGGGAATTCAGTGCCGTTACGCTCCAATACTGCAACCAAATCTCTTTTTACACGATCTATATAATGCTCGTCAATATCAGCTTCAATTTTATAATCGGTTAACACATTTATCTGCCCTATTCGCTGACCTTGTGCAATATTTTGACCTATTTCAGCATCTAAAAAACCCAATTGACCATCAGCAGGGGCACGAACATTTAAATGATCTAAACGTTGGTATACCATACCCAAGGTTTTCTGCATACGGTCTAAATCGGTATCCAATCCTTTTAGTGATGTTTCCCGTAATTCATCATCCTGCATGGTTTGCACCTTAATGATTTCGTGCTGCTTTTGAGATAATTCATAATTTTCTTTTGACAGTTGATACGCTTCTTTTGATATTAGTTCATCATCATACAACGCTTTGTTCTGCTCATAGTTTCTTTTAAGTCGCTGTAAATCTGTGGATGTTGTTGCCAATGATCTTCTACCTTCTACCTGTCTTGAATCGAAATTCATTTTTGTAGACCTTAAATCGTTTTGTTTCAATGCCAAATTACTTTCGCTTGCAAGAATCTGCTCATATAGATTCATGTTTTCTAACTTTAGAATGATGTCTCCTTTTTTTACAATTGCCCCTTCTTCTATTAGTTTTTCGCTCACCCGACCACCTTCATAAGCATCCATATAAATGGTAGCGATTGGAGCTACATTACCATTAATAGTAATATAATCATCAAATTTACCAGCCGATACATCTGCTATAGACAGCTTATCCTTTTCTGTTCTAAAGGTTGAAACAGAATTTGAAAATAAAAGTTGATAACCTACGAACAATATTAAAATACCTATCGCGATGTACCCAAAATGCTTGGGTTTAAGTCCTTTTTTCTTTTCTAATTTTATATCCATTATTTCGTTGTTCTTTGATAATTGTTGGTAATTCGTATTGTATTTTACTATTTTCTCTTAGAACCTAAGAACCTATATTAAAAACCGGTAATCCTCTATAAAAATCTATTGTACTTTTATTAATTTCTGAGCGCAGTTTAACTTGTAAATTTTCGTTCTGTGCACTGGCAAATAAATTCTTTGCCGTGAATAATTCCAGCGCATTAATCATCCCTTTCTCATATCTTTTTTGAGCAATTGTAAATGCTAAATTTTGTGCTTCCATTTTTTGATTACTCTGAACCAATTCTACTAAAAGTGAATTATAATCTTGCACCAATTTCTGAATAGCCTGAAATAATTCTTGCTCTTGTGTCTTTAAATTATTCTCTGCTCTAAGACGTTCTATTTTAGATTGTTTAACCCTTGATCTTGCAGACCAGCCATTACTAATAGGAACGTTTAAATTTATTCCAATATATTGTGAGGTATTATCTCTAAACTGTTCTCTAAAAGGTAATGTATTGCCCAAGGTATCTCGCGTGGTTTCAAAATAACCCGTGCCTATCCCAGCAAATAATGATAATGATGGGTAAAGTCTGCCTCTTGAAATTGCGACCTGTTTCTTAGCAGCTTTAGCTCTAAATTCTTGAGCTTTGATCATTGGTAAAAATTCTCGTGCCTCAGTATATATTGAATCAGATGCAATCTCTTTATCGCCTAATTCATTAGTAATTTCTACTAAATCTTCTTGGATTGAAATATCAGAAGCATTCTCTAAATTCATTTCTTGTATTAAGGTAAGTTTGGCGGCTGCCAATTGATTCTTACTTTGCGTAACATTCAATTTATCCGTCAACAATAAAGACTCTGCTTCGTATAAATCTGCGCCTGCCTTTAAGCCCAATTCTATCTGCTTACCTACCAAATCATAGTTCGATTGAGAAACATTTAATTGCTCATTTGAAATTTCAACTAAGCCTTTAAAAAACTGGATGTCATAAAACGCCTGCATGACTCTAAAAGCCAACAAATATTTTTGCTGTAACACTTCTTCTTGTGTAGCCTTATATAAAAACTTTGAAGCTTTAATAGAATTGATTTTCTGAAATCCTTGAAATAAATCTATCGAGGATTCAAGAGAATAGTTATTAGAATAAAAATCTTGATTAACGAATGTACCCGTATTCGGGTCTTCTGCTCTACCAAAACTAATATTATAATTGGCATTGGCATTCACAGAAGGCAATAAATCACGAATCGATTGTCTGTACGTCTCTCTATTAGATTGGTCAGTGTATTCAAAATCATTTAGCTGTAAATTATGCTCAATAGCAAATGATACACACTCATCTAAAGTCCAAGTTTCTTGGGCAATAATAGAACTCCAAATGGAGAAGAGTAAAATGGTTATTATTTTAATTTTTTGATTCATTTCTATATTGGTATGCCAATCTATATACTATATACGTGCCACAACCACAATTTACTGATAACCAGTATTTTAAGTAATTCTAATGCTTAATCCCCTCTGATGACTGTAAAAATGTTATACAGATATTGTAAAATATTTTTACACTACAGTGAAAATACAATCTTCTATGTGTAGTTTTAAATACGTTAATTAATTTCTAAAATGACCGAAGCCAAAATCTTAGTAGTTGATGATACCAAAAGTGTTCTAAGCGCTTTAGAAATATTATTACAGTTCGAATATAAAAGTGTTCAAACTATTTCAAATCCTAATCTACTTTCTTCATTTCCCAATCTTGCAGAAATAGATATCATATTATTAGATATGAATTTTTCGGCAGGTGTTAATACTGGCAATGAAGGTCTTTATTGGTTACGAGAAATTAAAAAGAAAGCACCTCATATATCAGTAATTATGATGACCGCATACGGGGCTATTGAACTTGCTGTAGAAGCATTGAAAGAAGGTGCAACAGATTTCGTTTTAAAACCTTGGAATAATGAACGCCTGTTAGCCACTGTAAAATCGGCCTATGAACTTCGAAAATCACAGAAAGAAGTTCAACACTTAAAACAGAAAGAGAGCAACCTTAAACAGGTTATTAATCAGAATAAAAATTATATTATAGGGAATTCAAAAACCCTAAACAGTGTGCTAACTCTTGTTCAAAAAGTTGCCAAAACCGATGTCAATATTTTGGTTACTGGAGAAAATGGGACAGGAAAAGAATTAATCGCGAGAGAACTACACAAATCATCTGCTAGAAATAACGAAGTCTTTATATCTGTGGATATGGGTTCTATTTCAGAAAACTTATTTGAAAGTGAACTTTTCGGACATGTAAAAGGATCCTTTACCGACGCAAAAGATGATCGTGCAGGTAAATTTGAAGCAGCCAACGGCGGTACTTTATTCTTAGATGAAATAGGAAACCTCTCTTTGCAAATGCAAGCCAAGTTATTATCGGTCATTCAAAACAGAGTCGTGGTACGTGTAGGTTCAAACAAACCAATACCTGTTGATATTCGGTTAATTTGTGCCACCAATGGTAACTTAGACCAAATGGTTGCGGATGGTTTATTTCGAGAAGATCTTTTATATAGAATCAACACTATTCAAATAGAAGTGCCAGCACTACGAGACAGAGATGGAGATGTTCTAATCTTATCTGATTTTTTCCTGAAAAAATTTGCCCATAAATATGGTAAATCGAGTTTGAAAATTAATCAATCTGCACAAGAAAAATTGATGGAATATGCTTGGCCTGGTAATGTTAGAGAATTATTACACACGATGGAACGTGCTGTAATTCTTTCTGAAGGAAATGTACTAAAACCAACAGATTTTCTTTTAGAAACCAAATCATCTTTTTCTATTGAAGACGGGCCAAAAACTTTAGAGGAAATGGAGTTGATTATGATTACAAAAGCATTGAATGAAAATGAAGGTAATTATAGTGCAGCTGCAGAACAATTAGGAATTTCTAGACAGACACTTTATAATAAATTAAGAAAATCAGGTAAGTAATGGTTAGCAAAAACATATACTACCAACTCATTTTTAGAATAGTACTAATTGCAGTTTGTGCTCTTTTATTGGCTTTCCTATTTTTTAAGGAACACTATATTCTTTGTGGTGTTTTTAGTTTCGTATTTTTTGGATTGTCGTATAGCTTAGTATTTTATGTAAACCAAACCAACAGAAAGATTGCCTACTTCTTTGATGCCATTAAAAACGAGGATTTTACATTACGTTTTCCTGAAAAACTAAGTGTCAAATCGATGGAAGAACTTAATCATAGCTTGAACATGTTGAATAATATGATTCAAGATATTCACTTAAAAAAGCAAGCACAAGAACAGTATTACCAAGAAATATTAAGGCAGGCAGATATTGGCATTTTTACCGTAAATGAAAAAGGACATATACTCTATGCTAACCCTACAGTGCAGAATCTCTTAAATTACAGACCATTAAATCATATTAAACAACTAAAACAGATTGACCCTATTCTATACAGTCTTTTCGAATCTTTAGAACCCTTTCAGAGCACCATATATTCGTTAGGTAACGAAAGGGGTAAAAAAGAGCTTACCTTAAAATGCACGCCCATTACCATTGAAGGAAAGAAACTTTTATTGGTAATAGTGCATGATATTCAAAAGGAATTAGATGATAAGGAAACTGATTCTTGGGTGAAATTAATACGTGTTCTAACCCATGAAATCATGAATACTATAACGCCGATTACCTCTATATCAGAATCTATTCTAAAATATTTTAAAAAGGGAAATCAACTATCAACTCCAGAAGAGTTTGGTGAAATACAGATTAAAAACTCTGCCAAAGGTTTAGAGGTGATAAAAGAACAGGGGAATGATTTAATGAGTTTTGTACAATCGTACCGAACTTTTCTAAGTGTTCCTGAACCAGATAGAGAATTGATTCCTGCCAAAAAAATTCTAGAAAAAGTCAGGTTGCTTTTACAAGAGTATACCAATGTTCACAAAATTACTTTAGATGTTATTTGTGAACCCGAGAATTTAGAGCTTTATATTGATGAGAAACAACTTACTCAAATATTATTGAATTTAGGTAAAAACGCACAACAAGCTATTGAAGAACAAGACGAGGGTAGCATCATCATCAAAGCAGGGATTGACCATCAAGAAAAAAAATATATTACGGTTACCGATAACGGCCCAGGAATATCACCTGAACTTTTAGATGAAATTTTTGTTCCTTTTTTTACCACTAAAAATACAGGAACAGGAATAGGTTTAAGTCTAAGTAAACAAATTATGCGCCTACATGGTGGTTCAATTCGGGT
Organism: uncultured Maribacter sp.; assembly: GCA_963975675.1. Lineage (GTDB taxonomy): Bacteria > Bacteroidota > Bacteroidia > Flavobacteriales > Flavobacteriaceae > Maribacter. The sequence goes on from CAXBIJ010000119.1 coordinate 7,824, forward strand.
AAATTCGAATGAAACAACCACTTTTACCTTAACCTTTGAATAAATTAAATTTCTGCTTGTAGTTCGATAAAGGGATCCCAAAAATAATTTTCAAGATTTACTATTTGAAGATCTTTAATAACAACTCCCTCCCCTTCTAATAACTGTTGCATAAGGTTGGTGCCATCAAAATGATGTTTCCCAGTAAGAAGTCCGGCTTTACTAACCACTCGATGTGCTGGTATGTCTTCCATATTATGTGAAGCGTTCATAGCCCAACCGACCATTCGTGCACTCCGAGCAGCTCCCAAATATTTTGCGATTGCGCCATAAGAAGTTACTCTACCTTCAGGGATTAATCGAGCTACTTGATACACTTTTTCGAAGAAATTTTCATTTTCAGGTTTCATGTTTACGTCAGCTTTAATTAAACAATCTAAAGCATGTAATGATCAACAAGAGTACCATTAATCCACTTAAAATATAATTACTGTTTTTAGAAAACGTGTTTGTTTTATGTTCCCATTTATTAAAATAAAAAACATAAAGATACATAGCTAAAAATGTACCGCTACCTGCAGCTAGCATAAATAATACCTCATCTATTACTTTGTAGCTCATAAAACCATGAGCATGAAAGACCGTATTTATTCCACTATAGTAAGGTATCGCTAAAAGATTAATTAAAGCCAAAAACACCCCTTTAGTGAAACTATTCCGCTTCTTAGTTTCAGCAATTATTAAGGGTTTATTGTCTTGCTTTCTCCCTTTAATAAAAAAGAAAATAGCCAATACAAAAAACACAAACAATGCAATTTGCAGTAGAACCTCTATGATATGCTGATTCCTAGAAATATATTTGGCAATACGAACAGCAATATAGGTCTGTAGCATTACTGCAAGCGCAACACCTAACGCGAAAATAATTCCATTCGATTTCCCTTTCTCAACACTTGTTTTGGCAGCATTTAAATTGAGCAACCCAGGTGGCAATGAAGCCAAAAATGCAGCGCCAAAGGTGAAAACAAATAAAATTACTAATTGTTGCATTGAATCAGTTTACCTTGAACCTAATAAAGGTAATAGGTTTTCCCTTTTCAAGATACTGATTTTCATAGAAAGTCTGTATTTCAAGCACTTCTTTTGGGCTCCCCTCATTCTTATAAACATCATGATTGGCGTAAAGAACCTCTAAACCCAGACCATGAAGAAGGCCTAAGGTGTACCCATGCATAAACTCACTATCAGTTTTTAAATTGACAGTGCCGTTTGGTTCCAAAACCCGCTTATACCGAGTTAAAAACTCTTGGTTTGTCATGCGGTGTTTTGTACGCTTATATTTTATTTGAGGATCTGGAAAAGTAATCCAGATTTCTGAAACTTCTTGCTCACCAAAAATATAGTCGACCAATTCAATTTGCGTACGAATGAATGTTACATTGGGTAAATTCTCTTCAATGGCAATTTTAGCGCCTTTCCAAAACCGCGCTCCTTTTATATCTATACCAATAAAATTCTTTTTAGGAAATTTTTTTGCTAAGCCAACAGTATATTCTCCTTTACCACAACCTAATTCTAATACAATCGGATTATCGTTTTTAAAATGGGTATTCCATTTACCTTTCAACGGAAATCCTTCAACAATTTCTTCTCGACTAGGTTGAATTACGTTCGGAAAAGTCTCGTTCTCCTGAAATCGTTTTAATTTATTTTTACTTCCCACAATTATTATATCTAAACTGTGGCAAAGCTAAGAAAAAAGAGAGGGTTAGTGATTATTCAACTTCTTCAATTTGAACAGTACTTTTTTCGAGAGTAAAAGAAAACTCTGAGCCTACCTCAACAGCACTTTCCACATAAATTTTTTCGCCGTGAGCCTCAATTACATGCTTTACAATAGCTAACCCTAAGCCCGAACCACCTTCACGTCTACTGCCACTTTGGTCAACCCTGTAAAAACGCTCAAAAAGCCTCGGTATATGCACTGCTGGTATACCTTCACCATTATCGGTTACCCTAACGATAATCTTATTCTTTACTAAATTTTCAACACTTACTTCAGTAGTACCATTATCATTACCATACTTTATAGAATTAACAAGTAAATTGGTAAGTACCTGCTGTATTTTCTCCTTATCGGCGTAAACAAAAATCGGATTCGGATAAATAATATCGAAAGTAAGTGTGATATTTTTTTTATCGGCCTTCATTTCTAATAAATCGAATACACTTTGTATCAATTCTATAATATTAAAAGACTTCTTCTCTAAATTAAGATCACCGACCTCTAGCTTAGTAATGAGATCTAAATCTTTTACAATATAAATTAATCGGTCAACTGCTTTGTTTGCGCGTATTAAATATTTTTTTCTAACGTTCTTATCATCAATGGCCCCATCTAACAACGTCTCTATATACCCTTGCACGGTAAATAATGGTGTCTTTAAC